>JAYWAX010000679.1:0-8255 GCA_043782125.1 Acetobacteraceae bacterium
CACGACTTTGTATCATCGCGAAAGTCGTGGATGGCCGGCCTCCGCCGACCATGACGGTTGTGGCCGCCGGAGAGTCAATGGTTAGGTCAGTTGGTATAAGAGGCCTTGCTATCCTGGAGCAGAAGGAACGCGGCGGCCCGGGCCATCAGGTCCGGTGCGGTCCGGGCAACCACGGCACGGGCCTGATCGGCCAGATCGCTCGCGAGCATGGCGGCCAGATCGGGAGACCGCCGGACCAGCGGGCAAAACCACGGCGGCCCCGGTAAATTGTCGCGAACGCGGTGACGCATGGAGATGGTTCCGCCGATCGCGAACTGCCGCTCCGGGTTGATCGCATCGGCCGCCGCGACTTTCGGCGCGTTCGGCAAACTCAGGTGCCGGCCGGTCAACCATTCGAAGAGAAACCACGCGCGCCTTGGATGCTTGCCGGTCGGTTGCCGCCGAACCCAGGCGGCGATCGCGGGTTCGGCCTCCGGACGGCGGAACAGCGCCGCCAGAAGCCCCAGATCGACGGCTTCGCGACGCAGCGCGAAGGCGAGGTGAGCGGTCAGCGTGTCAGCCACGCGACGCTGCTGCGTCAGGACATGCCACCGCGTTTCGGTTTGAGGCGCTCGATGCTCGCCAGTCGCGTACAGGACGTCCGGCGCGGGCGCATCGAGCCCGAACGCTGCGGCCAAGGCGGCATAGCCGATCGGACGGACGTTGCCGGATATGGGTTGTCCCAGGACGGCCACGATTCTCTCGGGCATACGCAACGGCGCTTCGGGGGCCGGGAAATCCTCGTCAGCTTCCGAAATATCGTTCACCGCGCCTGCAAAACCTTCACTATTTCATGAATGGCCGAAAAAAAATTACCCCATACCGAGCCGCGCCGCCAGCTTCATGTCCCAATACCGGCCGATCTCTGCGGCCATCGGAGGTCACCGCGTCGCGGGAAGCCCCCTCCCTTCACCCAAACCCCGGCACCTCCCCCATCCCCGGCGAGCCCACCGCCAGAGCTTTGAACAACCGGCCCATCCGATCCGGCTCCCCCAGCCGCCGGGCCCCGTCCATCAGCGCCATTGCTTTGTCCGGGGTCTGGCTCCGCGCCAGCCGGTTGGTCCGCTGAAACAAGCCCAACCGTGCCAGGAACAACCCCTGCGCCAACGGCCCGGACACCGCTGCGCCCTCGGCCCGCGCCACTGTGGCCAGGCGGGCGAAGTCCACATGCGCCGTTAGGTCCGCGCCCCCCAAAGGCCCCAAAGGATCGGCCGGCTTTCCGCCCGCGATCGCCTGTAAACTCTCGCCGGGCCCGCTGACCTCCGGTCCGTAATCCAGAAACAGCGCTGCCCCGGGCGTCCGCGCAAACCGCCGGGCCAGGGCGGCCGTAAGAGCTTCCGCCGCTTCGCAGCGCTCCACGATCTCGCCCTCACCCGCGGCGATGCCTGGGCTGTCCGTCGCCGTCCTCTCCAAAAACCCGTCCGGTCCGACGAACCGCTCTGTCCAGCCCGCGCCCCGGCGGACGAACTGGCGGATTGGCAGCGCGTCCAAAAACTCGTTCGCGAGCAGGATCGTGGGTCTGCCGGGCAGCGTGTCCAGCGTGTCGTGCCAGATCGCGTCCCCGATCGTCGGGGCCTGGATTGCGCGCAGCCGGGGCGATGTCTCGACCAGATGCACCGTCAGCGCCGCGCGGAAATCCGGCGCCGCCTGCCCGATCGCGCGCAACGCGTCCGCCATCAGCGTGCCTCGCCCAGGGCCCGCCTCCGCCAGCACGACGGGGGAGGGGGAACCAAGCAAGCCCCAGACCACGGCGGCCCAAAGTCCCAAAACCTCGCCGAAGACCTGGCTGATTTCGGGCGAGGTCGTGAAATCGGCGAAGGGATCGCGTGTCGCGTAGTACGCCGTGTTGGCCCGCGCCATGAAGTGGTCGAGTCGTTCCACCCCGCCCTCAGCGCGCGCGCCGCAGCACCAGGAACAGGCCCGCGAGCAGCATCGGGATGGACAGGATCTGTCCCATGGTTGCGCCGAAGGCCAGAAAGCCGAGGAATGCGTCGGGCTCCCGGAACAATTCGCCGATCGTCCGCGCGATGGCGTATCCGATCAGGAACACGCCGGTCAGTTTCCCCTGTTGGGCGCGGATCGCGTCGCGTCGGGACAGGACGAACATGACGGCGAACAGCAAAAGACCTTCCAGCAGTGCCTGGTAGAGCTGGCTGGGGTGGCGCGGCAGGTCGCCCGCGTTCGGAAACACCATCGACCAGGCCACGCTGTCCGAGGCCACGCGGCCCCATAGCTCGCCATTGATGAAATTCGCGAGCCGGCCCAGGCCAAGTCCGATCGGCACGCAGACTGCCAGCCGGTCGGCGAAGCCCAATAACGGGATCTTGTTTTGACGGCAGAACAGGACGACCGCGATGCTGACCCCCAGCATGCCGCCATGAAAACTCATGCCGCCGGTCCAGACCTTCAGGATCGCCAGCGGGTCCGCCAGATAGACCGAGGGCTGGTAGAACAGGCAATAGCCAAGCCGTCCGCCAAACACGATGCCGAGTGTGGCCCAAGAGACAAAATCGTCGGCATGGGTGGCGGTGGCGACAACCGGGTTCTGGGCTACCAGGCGGCGCATCAGCCGCCAACTCAGGACAATCCCCGCGATATACGCCAAGGCGTACCAGCGGACCGCCAACGGCCCAACCTGAACCGCGATCGGGTCGATGTTCGGAAACAGAAGAACAGGGATCATTCGTAAGGGTCGGGCGTGGCGAGGTAATCCTGGACGTAGCGGCGGATGCCGTCTTCCAGCGGCGTGAACTGGCCCGCGTATCCGGCCGCTCGCAGCCGTTCCATCGGCGCCTGGGTGAAGGACTGATACTGTCCTTTCAGCGAGTCCGGCATATCGATGAAGCTCACCGCCCGGGGCTGGCCCGCCGCATCGCACACTGCGTGCGCCAGATCGAGATAGGTGCGTGCCTGTCCGGTGCCCAGGTTGAACAGCCCGTTCACCGCCGGCGTGTCCAGCAGCCACAGCAACACATCCACCACATCCCCAACCCAAATAAAGTCCCGCGACTGGGCGCCGTCCGCGAGTGCCTCGATGTCCGAGCGGAACAGGCGGGCGGGATTTCCCGCAGCGATCTCGTCATGTTTAACCTTCACGACGGAGATCATGCTGTCTTTGTGGTATTCGTTCGGACCGTAGACGTTGAAGAACTTCAGGCCGGCCCATTGCGGTGGCCGTTCCCGCGCCACGGCCAAACGGCGCGCGACGGTCAGGTCGAAGGCGTGTTTCGTCCAGCCATAAAGGTTCAACGGCTTTAACCGCGCCAGCGCTTCGGCGGTCTGCTCGTCCTCGAACCCATCGTGACCGGCGCCATAGGTCGCGGCGGACGACGCGTAGACGAGCCGGACGCCTCGCTCTGCACACCATTTCCATAGGTAGCGGCTGAGTTCCACATTCGTGGCCCAGGTGTGGTCGCCGTCGGTGGCGGTGGTGCTGCTGATGGCGCCGAGGTGGAAAACCATCTCCAATGGCGGGTGCGAATCCAGGAACTCTTCGAGTTTGTCCGGGTGGATCAGCCGATCTGGCGGATGTTTCGCGAGATTCCGCCATTTCCCCTTGCAACCCAGGGAGTCCACCACAACTGTTTCCAGGCCGCGCCGAGACAGCGCGGCCTGGAGATTGGAGCCAATAAAGCCCGCGCCGCCAGTGACCAGGATCATGGCGCCGGGTTATAGAAGTCTCGCGCGGATGACGAAAGCCGTCTCTGGCGAACCGCCCCCGCGGCGAAAGGATAGATTTTCATGACGGATCGACCGCGCTTCTTCGACGATCTGGCCGGTGTGGCGGGCGGCGCCATCTCGGCCCTGACCGGGCTGCGGCAGGAGCTGGAAGCCATCGTTCGCGCCCGTATCGACGAGGCGATACGCGCGCTGGACCTGATCCGGCGCGAGGAATTCGATGCAATGGCGGACATGGCGGCGCGTGCGCGGGACGGGCAAGAGGCCGCCGAAACCCGGGCGGCGGCGCTGGACGAACGGCTGGCCATAATCGAGGCGCGGCTGTCGGGTCTGGAAAACGCGCCCAAACCCTGATCGATCCGCGGCGATGTTCCTCTTGCGGCGCGGCATAACACGTCTATAGGCTAAGAAACGTGGCCAACCCCAAGGGAATCCAGGATTTTCCGATTCCCCGATGACCTTGGGGCAGATGGTTACCCCAGGCCTTCCTCTGGACGGGAGACCCCGCATGTCGGCTTCGACGATGACGACCCACGACCCCGCCTCCAATCCATTGGACATCATGGAGCAAATCGTCACGGCCAACGACTGGCTGTTCGATCGCCGCGGCGAGGGAGAAATGGTCGCCGAGGCCCCGGGCCGCTGGTGCGACTACGGTCTGTATTTCAACTGGTCGAACGAAATCAGCACCATGCATTTCACCTGCGCCTTCGATCTGAAAGTGCCTGAGAAACAGCGCGCCGGCCTGTACGAGCTGCTGGCTTTGGCCAATGAGCGCCTCTGGATCGGCCATTTCGGGATCGAGCGGGAGGACGGTCAACCCGTTTACCGTCACGCCGTGCTGCTGCGCGGCGCGCCCGGCGCCTCCGCTGAAAGTCTGGAGGACATGATCGACATCGCGATTACGGAGTGCGAACGGTTCTTCCCGGCGTTCCAGTTCGTGTTGTGGGGCGGAAAATCCGCAGCCGACGCGCTGGACGCGGCGATGCTGGATTGCGTCGGCGAGGCGTGAGGCCCGGCGGCGCGGGTCTTCCGGCATTCCGGATCGGCTTTGGGGCGTGATGGCCACGGGTTGACCTGGGCATCGGTCGCGGCACATTCCCTGCCCAACGGTCTGGTCCTGAGCGATTTCGGCGTTGTCCACGGGGGAACCAATCCATGAGTTCGATACCGCCTCTTTTGTTGGTCGGCTGCGGCCGGATGGGTAGCGCGATGCTGGCGGGCTGGCGGGAACGCGGGCTCGCGCCGTCATTCGCCGTCGATCCGGCGCCGGGCGCGGCGCGCAACGCGGGCCCCGATCTGACAGTCGTCGACGATCTGGCCGCCATCCCCGCAGGTTTCGCGCCCGCCGCCGTGATCCTGGCCGTAAAGCCGCAAAGCGCGGCAGAGGCGCTGCCGGCTTATGCGCGGTTCGCGGGCTCGGCCGTGTTTCTGTCGATCATGGCGGGCCGGACGATCGACGGCATTCAGGCGTTGCTGGGTGGGAACGCGGCGATTGTGCGGGCCATGCCGAACACGCCTGCGGCGGTGCGGCAGGGGATCACGGTGGCAACACCCAGTGCGTCCGTCAGCGCGGCGCAGCGGGCGTTGTGCGGGGATTTGCTGCGGGCGATCGGACTGGTGGAATGGGCTGAGCAGGAGGCGTTGCTCGACCCGGTGACGGCGGTGTCCGGCAGCGGTCCGGCTTATGTGTTTCTGCTGGCCGAGTTGATGGAGAAGGCGGCGATCGAGCAGGGGATCGCGCCGGAGTTGGCGCGTGTGTTGGCGCGGCAGACGGTGGCGGGATCGGGCGCGCTGCTCGCGGCCAGTTCCGAGAGCGCGGCGGAACTGCGGGTGGCGGTGACAAGCCCAGGAGGGACGACGCAGGCGGCGCTGGAGATATTGATGGCGCCGGACCGGTTGCCGAAGGCGTTCAGCGAGGCGATCGCGGCGGCGACTCAGCGGTCCCGCGACCTGGCGGGGTGAAGGCGGGCGGCGGAATTTATCCGTCGATTCACGGATTGTTGATACTTTCTCGGTACGTCCTGGCGTATGCGAGACAGCGAATTCGAGTGGGACGACTCCAAAGCCGCCAGAAACTGGCGGGATCACGGCGTCTCGTTTGAGGAGGCGCGTGAGGCGTTCGACGATCCCCGCGGCGTCGAGCGGGTCGACCGGCGACATGACGATCGAGAAGACCGTCTCGCTTTGATTGGAATGGCGCGACAAAGTATGTTGTTTGTGTCATTTACCCTGAGAGGCGAACGCGTTCGGATCACCTCCGCCCGGAAGGTTGAGCCCTATGAGCGACGTAGATACCACAACGAAGACCGCGCGCCATGACGGACCTCGCGCGGCCGCCATGACGGACGCGGAGATTCACGCCGCGGCCATGGCGGACCCGGACGCGCGGCCAATGACTGACGAGGAATTCGCCGCGGCGACAAAGACCCCCCGCGTGCGGATCATCCGCCGCGCGCTGCGCCTTACGGCCGAGGACTTCGCCACGCGGTATCGCATTCCGTTGCCTGTCATCCAGGACTGGGAGCAACACATCGCCGAACCCGATCCCGTGGCGCGCGCGTACTTGCGCGCGATCGCGGGCGACCCGGACGGTGTGGCGAAGGCCTTGCTGAACGGACCGGGCGCGGGTTGATCCCGGCGTCGGAGGCGGTTCTCGCAACGCGTCAACGGCGTCTGTCTGTGCCGGTCCTGCGCTCAGTCACGCAGGCCCAGATGGTATTCCGTAAGCGCCGAAGGGCGGGAAGCAACAAAATGCCCCGCATCATCAACTGCGACGGCATCGTTGCAGGGGCCAGAGAACGGTTGATCGCGGGCCGTTTTTCGGGCGCTCCGGCCGGGGCGCATTGTTTTTCCGGCAATGGCGAGACGGGTTGAAGCCGGAACCGGCGCGCGGCACACTTCCGCCATGTCAGACCAGGAATTCGACACCGCTTTAATCGCCGCTGCCTTCCGGATCGCCGCGGAGCGCGGTTGGGCCAGTGTCACCGTCGCCGCCGCCGCGTTGGGCGCCGACCTGCCGTTGGGCGAAGCGCGCGGCCGCTTCCCCGGCAAACGCGCGTTGCTGCGCCGCTTCGGCGCGCTGATGGACGAACAGGCACTGACCGCCGCCACCGGTGAAGGCCCGGTGCGCGACCGGGTGTTCGACCTGCTCATGAGCCGGTTCGACGCCATGAAACCGCACCGGGAGGGGGTTCGGGCGCTGATGCGGTATCTGCCATGCGATCCCGCCGCGACCCTCGATCTGGCCTGTGCGACGCGGCAGAGCATGCGATGGATGCTGAACGCTGCGGGCGAATCCACGCACGGGCTGCGTGGTATCCTGCGCGTGCAAGGGCTCGTGGCGGTCTGGCTCTGGGCGTTTCGCGTCTTCGAACGCGATGAGACGGAGGATTTGTCCGCGACCATGGCCGCCCTGGATTCGGCTTTGGGCCGGGCGCACGCGGCCGCCACATGGCTGGCGGGTGGACGGCCGTCGCGGGAGGATCGTACCGATCCAGCGCCCGCGGAACCGGAAATCTGACCGCGGGTCTGTCGTTTGTGGCGGCGGCTTGCGGCCAGCAACCCTTGGTCGATTTTGCACGGGGCAAGATTTTCGCATGCCCGCGTTTCTCGTGCCGCGCCTGATTTCCACAACGGCCAAACCGGCGCGGGTTCGAAACGCGCCCCCGCCGGGCATCGGCGACGCAGCCCCCCGCGAATCGCGCTTGACAATCTTATACTCACCTCTAGCATAAGCCCAGGAAATGCTCATATAGAGCATAAGTCGGAGGATACTATCATGTCCGCATCCACTGTCCTGGAGCGTACCGCGCCGCTGTATCAACGGGTGAAGTCCGTGATCCCGCCCATCGAATGGCCGGTGTTCGCGGACGATATCGAAGCGATTCTGGCGCTGAAGAAGCAACGCAATGCGGTGATTCTGGCGCATAACTACATGACGCCGGAGATTTTCCACTGCGTCGCGGATATCGTGGGCGACAGCCTGGCGCTGGCGCGCGAAGCGATGAAAGTGGACGCGAAAGTGATCGTGCTCGCGGGCGTTCACTTCATGGCGGAAACCGCCAAGATGCTGAACCCGTCGAAGAAGGTTCTTATTCCCGACCTGGAAGCGGGCTGTTCCCTCGCCGCCTCCATTACCGCCGCCGACGTGCGTCTGATGCGCCAGAGATTTCCCGGCCGCCCGGTGGTGACCTATGTGAATTCCTCCGCCGCCGTGAAAGCGGAATCGGATATTTGTTGCACGTCCGGCAACGCCAGGAAGATTGTCGAGTCGCTTGGCGTGCCCGAGGTCATCATGTTGCCGGACGAATATCTCGCGCAAAATATCGCCGCCCAAACCCACGTGAAAATCATCGCTTGGGCCGGCCATTGCGAAGTGCATGAACGCTTCACGCCCGCCGAGGTCCGCGCGCTGCGCGTGGATTACCCCGGCGTCATCATTCTGGCCCATCCGGAATGCCCGCCAGACGTCGTCGCGGAGGCCGATTACACCGGCTCCACCGCCGATATGTCGAATTATGTCGGGCGTGAGAAAC
>JAYWAX010000680.1:0-21962 GCA_043782125.1 Acetobacteraceae bacterium
CCTCAAACGGAGCGGTTATTCTTCGCCGTCGCCTTAGGACGGCGTTGTCTGGTTCTTTAGGATACCGGCGCCCCGGGCAACAGCGTCCGAGGCAGGTCCACGCCCAGTCGCGGGGTGCCGAAGCTACTGGGTACGCCAAAGCTACTGGGCATAATCGTATCCGGCCACGGCGCCATGGCGCGCGGGCTACCGCCACGCTCGGACGCAGCGGGCGGACGCGTGCCGCCGGCGGGCTGCCTTGCTGCCTGACGCGCGGCCTTCTTTGCCGCCCTCCAGGCCTTGATATCGTCCATGGTCACATAGCCGCGGCGGTTCACGTCGATCTGCGCGAAGGATTTGGCGATCGACTTATACCCCGAAGCCGCCTGATCCATGGTCAGACGGCCGTCATGCGAGGTATTGGCATCGGCGAAATGCTGTGCCGCGCTGCGCCGCGCCTGATGCTCGGGCGCGGGCGGCGGCGCGGTCTGGGCCAGAACGGGCGTGCCGAACAGAGGGATTAAAAACAAGGCGTGCAGCAGGCGCATGGGGGAAACTCCGGATGATGTGCCCGGACAGCCTGGCCCCTAAATCCTAACGAAGAATGAATCGAACGGCCTCAGGACGAAATTTTTTCCCGGATAACCTGAACGGCCAAATCCACCGCCGCGCGATCCACATCCAAATGCGTGCACGCGCGCACGCGGTACGGCCCAGAGGTGGAGACCTGGACGCCAGCCTGACGCACCCGCGCCGCCAGTTCGTCCGCCGTCACGCCGGCGCCGCGCGTATCGAAAAACACCAGGTTGGTCTCCGGCGCCTCCACCGTCAGACCAGGGATTTGGGCCAGGCCGCGCGCGAGCAAGCGCGCATTCTCATGATCGTCGGCCAGGCGCGCCACGTTATGGTCCAGCGCATAGGTGCAGGCTGCGGCGCATATGCCGCCCTGGCGCAACGCCCCGCCCATGCGCTGCTTCCAGCGCCAGGCGCGGTCGATGAAATCCTCGGACCCGCAAAGCACGGCCCCCAGCGGTGCGCCCAGACCCTTCGTGAAATCGAGCCACACGCTGTCGCACTTCGCCGCCATTTCATGCGCCGGCACGCCGGAGGCGACGACCGCGTTCATCAGCCGCGCGCCGTCCATATGTGTGCGCATCCCCGCGTCATGCGCCGCGTCCATGACCGCATTCAGCTTTTCCAGCGGCCAGACCGATCCGCCGCCGGCATTGGCGGTCTGCTCGACCTCGACCAGGGTCTGCGGCGGGCTGTTGCGGCGGCGTTCGCGCAACGCGCCACGGACGGTGTCCGCATCGAACTGCCCGCGCGCCCCCCTCAAGCCCAGTACCACCGCCCCCGCCAACGCCCCTGGGCCGCCCCCTTCGTTGGCGACGATGTGCGACAATTCGTGCGCCAGAATTTCGTCGCCAGGACGGCAATGCGTCAGGATCGCGATCTGGTTGCACATCGTGCCCGAGGGCAGGAACATCGCGGCTTCCTTACCGGTCAGCGCTGCCATCCGGTCGCACAGGTCCTGAATCGCCGGGTCGTCGCCATGCTGCTCGTCGCCAACCTCCGCCGCCATCATCGCGGCTTTCATCGCGGGCGAGGGTTTCGTTTGCGTGTCGGAATACAGATTGACGCGCAGCGGCGGCAAGGACGGGTCGATGCGGCCAGGGGCCAGTTTCACGGCTTGGGCCATGGGGGAAACTCCGGTCAGGGAGCGGGACCGTAAACCGCGATGGCCCGTTTGTGGAAGGCCGCGACCATGCGCCGCACGGCCTCGTTGAACACAAGCCCGATCGCGGCTTGCAGGATGCGGCTGTGGAATTCGAAATCGACGAAGAAATCGACCTCGGTGCCGGTATCCACGGGGTTGAACAACCAATGATTGTTAAGATATTTGAACGGGCCTTTTTCATAACGCACATCGATTCGATCCGGATAATGGAGGGCCACCCGGCTGGTGAACGATTCCCGAAACGGTCCATAACCGATGGTCAGGTCGGCGACAATTTCCTGGTCGGTGCGCGACCGCACCCGGGCCGCGACACACCACGGCAGAAACAGAGGATATTTGGCGACATCGGCGACCAGATCGAATAATTGCGCAGGACGGTAAGGCAGCAGGCGCTTTTCCGCGTGTGTGGGCATCAGCGGGCGGCGCGCAAGGCCGCGAAATCCTCATCCGCGTGGTAGGAACTGCGAGTCAGGGGGCTGGCGGACACCAGCCGGAACCCCTTGGCGCGGGCGAGCGCGGCGTATTCCGCGAATTGTTCCGGCGCCACGAACGATTCGACCGCAGCATGTTTGACGGTCGGCTGTAAATATTGCCCGATCGTCAGAAAATCCACCTCCGCAACCCGCAAATCGTCCATGACCTGAGCGATTTCCTGCTTCGATTCACCAAATCCGACCATAAGTCCAGACTTGGTGAAAATGCCGGGCGCGCGCCGCTTGACCTGATCGAGTAAGCGCAACGACTGATAATACCGCGCACCCGGCCGGATCGAAGGATAAAGCCGCGGCACGGTTTCCAGATTGTGATTGAACACGTCCGGCGCCGCGTCCGCGACGATTTCCATCGCCCCCGGCTTGCGCAGGAAGTCGGGGGTCAGAACCTCAATCGTTGTACCGGGCGCGGCGGCGCGCAGCGCGGCGATGGTGGCAGCGAAATGCGCAGCACCGCCATCTGCCAGATCGTCGCGATCGACCGAGGTCACGACGACATGACGCAGGCCCAGTTTCGCCACGGCATCGGCGACACGGGCGGGCTCATCGCGGTCCAGCGCGGCGGGCATGCCAGTGGCGACGTTGCAAAAGGAACAGGCGCGGGTGCAAACGCCGCCCATGATCATCATGGTCGCGTGCTTTTGCGACCAGCACTCGCCGATATTCGGGCAGGCGGCTTCCTCGCACACGGTGGTCAGGCGGTTCTCGCGCATCAGCGCGCGGGTCTGGTGGTAAATTGGGTGGTTGGGCGCCTTGACGCGGATCCACGCGGGTTTGCGCTGGATGGGATTGTCCGGGCGGTTCGCCTTTTCCGGATGCCGGAGCGACGCGCCTACGCGATGATCGACGACGATATGGGTTGCCATGGTCAGACAGAAGTGGGGGGACGCCCCCCAAAACGTCAAGGTGGGGGAACGGCGCGGTGGGGGGACGGCAAGAAGCGGCGCGGCGGGTTTGCCGCCGCGCCCGGTTCCCGTTATTTCCGCCGGACGGCGTTCACGTCGCGCACCGCGCCCCGCGCCGCGCTGGTCGCAAGCGCTGCGTAAGCTTTCAGCGCCGTGGAGACCTGGCGTTTCCGGATTTCCGTCGGCTGCCAGGCGTCCGCGCCCTTCGCTTCCATCGCCGCCCGGCGTTTCGCCAGTTCGGCGTCTGTGACGGCCAGATTAATTGTTCGCGCGGGGATGTCGATGTGGATGATGTCGCCTTCTTCCACCAGCCCGATCGTGCCGCCTTCCGCCGCTTCCGGCGAGCAATGCCCGATCGACAGCCCCGACGATCCGCCCGAGAAACGGCCATCCGTGACCAGCGCGCAGACTTTCCCGAGGCCTTTCGACTTCAAATAGCTGGTCGGGTACAGCATCTCCTGCATCCCGGGCCCGCCGCGCGGACCCTCGTACCGCACCAGCACGATATCGCCCGGCTTTACGCTGCCGGCGAGGATCGCCGAAACCGATGAATCCTGACTTTCGAACACCCGCGCCGGACCGGAGAATTTCAGGATACTGGTGTCCACACCGGCAGTTTTGACGATACAGCCTTCCTCGGCGATGTTCCCATACAGCACCGCGAGACCGCCGTCGGTGGAAAACGCGTGCGCCTTGTCGCGGATCACGCCTTTTGCCCGATCGGTGTCCAGTTCGGCCCACCTTCGCGCCTGGCTGAAGGCCTCGATCGACGGAACGCCGCCAGGACCGGCGCGGAAGAAGGTTTTTACATTTTCATCGGCCGTGCGTGCGATATCCCAGCGCTCCAGCCCCTCCGCCATGGTTTCGGCGTGTACGGTCGGGACGGTGGTATCGATCAGGCCCGCGCGCGCGAGTTCGCCCAGGATCGCGGGGATGCCGCCGGCGCGGTGAACGTCCTCGACATGGACATTGGCGACGGAGGGCGCGACCTTGCACAGCACCGGCACGCGCCGCGACAGGCGGTCGATGTCGGCCATGGTGAAGGGCACCTCGCCTTCATGCGCCGCCGCGAGCAGATGCAGCACGGTGTTGGTGGAACCGCCCATCGAGATGTCGAGGGTCATCGCGTTTTCGAACGCCGCGAAGGTTGCGATATTTCGGGGCAATACCGAAAAATCGTCCGTTTCGTAGTGGCGCCGGGTGATTTCGACGATCTTCCGGCCGGCCTCGAGGAAAAGTTCCTTGCGGTCGGCATGGGTGGCGACAACCGTGCCGTTGCCCGGCAAGCCCAAACCCAGGGCTTCGACGAGGCAGTTCATGGAATTGGCGGTGAACATGCCGGAACAACTGCCGCAGGTCGGGCAGGCCGAACGCTCCATCGTTTCGACTTCGGCGTCGGTAATGGTGTCGTCGGCGGCGTAAATCATGGCGTCGATCAGATCGACCGAGCGTTGCTCGCCGCGCAGGATAATCTTGCCCGCCTCCATCGGTCCGCCAGAGACAAAGACGGTCGGGATGTTCAGCCGCATGGCGGCCATCAGCATGCCCGGCGTGATCTTGTCGCAGTTGGAAATGCAGACCATCGCGTCGGCGCAATGCGCGTTGACCATATACTCCACGCTATCGGCGATTAACTCCCGGCTGGGCAGGCTGTAGAGCATGCCGTCGTGGCCCATGGCGATGCCGTCGTCCACCGCGAGTGTGTTGAATTCCTTGGCCACGCCGCCGGCTTTTTCGATTTCTCGCGCGACCAGTTGTCCCAGGTCTTTCAGGTGGACGTGGCCGGGGACGAACTGGGTGAAGGAATTCGAAATCGCGATGATCGGCTTGCCGAAATCGCCGTCCTTCATGCCGGTCGCGCGCCACAGGCCGCGGGCGCCGGCCATGTTGCGGCCGTGGGTGGTGGTGCGAGAACGGTAGGCGGGCATGGCTGATGTCCTTTCGGTGTCGGTCTGGGGGCGTGTTTAGCTTGGGCGCGGGCAGGGGGGTAGTGGGATTGGGAGGAAAGCCTTGACCATCGGCCATATCCTGTCATCATATATGTAGTATGGCCAAGGCACCGGAATACGCGTTGGACTTCTTGTTGGCGTTCGATGGACGCCGCCACTGGAACGCGGAGAGATACTTCGTAAAATTCGAGGCTCGCCGTGTCGGCCTTCGAACGAACGTCCGCACGGGTTGCGGTATTCGCTGACATTGCCTGCACCCGATGGCGCGCGGTTGCTCGGGTTCGATAATGCCCACGGGGTGGCGCCAGATACGCGATACGGGCGGCGCCAGGTGGAAGCGGATCATTGGCACCGGACGGAAGACGATCCGGGACGCCCATATCGCTTCGTCGATGCGGCGACCTTGATCGGCGATTTTTTCGACGCGGTGGAACGGGTTCTCTCTGGGCGAGGCGTGCCGGTAAGGGTCGTGGCCGCAGAAGACGAAAGGGACTGAATATTGACCTCCTATCGAATCCAGAGCCATGACGATCTGAAAGCGGAGATGATGGCGGTCGCGCGCGGGGAAATCCCCGCCCCGGTGGATGCTGGGCTTCGCAGCTTCAATTCCGTCGAGGGGCTGTTGCGTCTGTTGACGCCCGAAAACCGGGCGTTGTTGGCGGTCATCCGCGACCGCAAACCTCGGTCGATCTCGGAACTCGCCGGGATGACCGGGCGGGCGCAACCCAATTTGACCCGCACCTTGGCGAAGCTGGAAGCGGTGGGGTTTGTGCGGCTGGAAACGGTCGCGCGGCGGAAGGTTCCGGTCGCTGCGGTGCGCGCGCTGCGGATCGATATCGATCTGTTTGCGTGGAATGACCGGGTGGAGATGGTTTGACGGCCTTCCACCGCCGTCACCGCGTAAGGCGTTGTCTCCATCGCGTCCCTCGACGCTTTCGCGGCAATGCCCGCGCGATCCAAACGCGGACGCACGCCAACGCGTTGTTATTTTCATTCGGATGCAGCGAGGAGGGATAAACACAGATGGCCGTCGCGGGGGGCACCGCCCGTTCGCCAAACCGAACGATTATGTGCATCCCGTCAAAGCACCGTGCCTTCATCCGTATGGAAAATCGATCCTTTCCGATCCTCCGGCCGGTTGCCTCGCGATTTGACACAAAACGCCCCCCGGGGCCAGGTTCGGATCGTCGCCGCCACGGCGTCACCGCTTGCGAGGACAAGAAATTTCCCCTTTCGCCTCCCTCCGCCGGCGGATCGATGACCCGGGATCGGCGATCCGGGCACCCCGCGCCGTATGGTAGCCAGCGTCCAACGCCCGGGAACGTCGACGCCCGCGCTCGCCGCGGCCGCGGGGCTGATGGCGTTGATCGCCGTCTGGGCCGCGATCTTCGACCGCACCGCCGCCTATGAACGCGAGGCCTTCGAAACCAGCGAACAGAACCTGTCCAATCTGAGCCTCGCCTTCGAGGAAGGCCTGTCCCGCTCCGTCAAGGCGATCGATCAGGCGATGATCGCGGTGCGCGATCTGTATGTCCGCCACGGTCTGACCGGCGAGGTAAAGGATCTGACGGCCGTGCTGGCCCGTTCCGACCCAATGATCCTGTCGTTCGGTCTGATCGGGCCGGATGGGGACATGACCTATCTGATCAACAGCGCCCCGGCGGGCCCGGCGACGATATTGGCGGGCACGCTGAACATCGCCGACCGCGGTCATTTCCAGGTTCACGTCCTGCCAGGTCCGGACAGGCTTTATATCGGCCCGCCAATGTTGGGACGGGTGGTGAAGCGGTGGCTGGTGTTTCTGACGCGGCGTATCGCCCGCCCCGACGGGAGCTTCGGTGGCGTCGTGATCGCCACCATCGACGCCGAGACACTGGGCGGCTTCTACAAGAAAATCGACATCGGTCCGGAGGGCGTCGTCACGGTGATCGGCGAGGACGGCTTTGCCCGGGTCCGTGTTTCGGCCGCATCCGGCACCCGGTTCGGCGACGACCTGCGCGGCACGCCGGTGGTGACCAAGGCGATGGAAGTGCCGGTCGGCATCGCGATTTCCACCAGCAAGGTGGATAATATCGAGCGCATGCTGGCCTATCGCCGTCTGGCGGATCTGCCGCTGATCGTGACGGTCGCGTCCGGTACCGCGCCGATGCGGAAGCAGGCGCGGGAGCGGAAAGTCAGTCTTTACGTCGCCGGCGGGACGATTACCTTGGCTGCTCTGGTCCTGGCGGGCGCTGGCCTGTTCCGCTGGCGCCGGGAACAGGAACGCCGCCGCCAGTCGGCTTTGATAGAGGCGGTTTTCTCCAACATGGGGGAAGGCATCACCGTCGTCGATGCCGATTTGCGGTTGATGGCCTGGAACAGCCAGGTCGCGGACCTGATTGGCGTGGATCCGGCCCTGTTGCGCATTGGAACACCGCTGCACGACATCCTGATGTCGCAGGCGGCGGCGGGAGAATTCGGACCGGGCGATCCCGCGGAACAGGTTGCGCGGCGGCTAAGCGATTATGGGACACGGCGTACCGCGGTGACCATGCGCACCCGCCCGGACGGGCGCCGCGTCGAACTGCGGCGGCGGGAATTACCGGATGGCGGCTATCTGACCGTATTCCTCGATATCAGCGACCTGAAGAATGCCGGGGACGCCTTGCTCGCCGCGAACGCCAGCCTGGAACAAACGGTGGCGGACCGCACCGCCGCGCTGGCCGCCAGCGAACGGCGTCTGACGCGCGCGCAGGAAGTGGCCGGCGTGGGGCATTGGGTCCGCGCCGGCGGCACGATCGAATACTCGCCCGCCGCCGCGGCGATTTTTGGCACGGCGCCAGAAACCCTGGCGATCGCCGAGCCGGATTATATCGCTCGTTTCGTGCATCCCGGCGACCGCGCCCAGGTCGCGCTGGCGGATCGGATGGGCGCGGCCCGGCGGGGGGAGTTGTTGGAATATCGCGTGTGCCGTCCGGATGGCACTGTGCGCGTCATTGCGGAAACCATCGACCCGGCGGCGGACGAAACGGGTGAAACCATTGGCACGATCCACGACATCACCGGCATTGCGCGGGCGGAACGGGAATTGGCGGCAGCGCGGGCGATTTTGCTGGACGCGATCGAAAGCATCGACCACGCCATTATTCTATACGATCGCGACGACAGAATTTTATTGTTCAATGAACGGTTTCTCGATCATCACCATCTCATTCGCGACGAAATCGCGGTTGGGATGCGGTACGAGGACGCCCTGCGGCTCGCCGCGACCCGCGGGACGATGTTCGTGCCTGAAGGGCAGGACCTGGAAATCTTCGTTGCCAATGCGGTCCAGGCGCACCGCCTGGCGAACGGCACACGCTTCCTTCGCCACAGCACCGGCGGGCGCGTGTTCGAAATCTGGGAAAACCGCGCCCGCAACGGCGGCATCGTCGCGGTGGGGATGGAGGTGACCGAGCGGCTGCAGGTCGAGCAGCAACTGCGCCAGGCGCAGCGGATGGAGGCGATCGGCAATCTGACCGGCGGTATCGCGCATGATTTCAACAACCTGCTCGCCATCGTCACGCTGAACCTGGAAAGCCTGGCGGCGCTGACGAAGGACGACGCGCGGACCGCGGTGCCGATCGCCGACAGTCTGACCGCTGCGGCCAGCGGCGCGGGCCTGACCCAACGTCTGCTGTCCTTCGCGCGGCGGCAGAGCCTCGCCCCGGCAGTCGTTCCACCGAACGCGCTGATCGAACGCATGGCTGGCCTGATGCGCCGCGTACTGGGCGAAGACATCGCGGTGGTCCTGGAACTCGCGAACGACGCCTGGCCGGTTTTCATCGACCCCGCGCAATTGGAAGCCAGTGTCCTGAACCTCGCGACCAACGCGCGCGACGCGATGCCGGCCGGCGGGCGCCTGACGATCGCGACACGGAATCTGCGGCTGGAGGCCGATCGTTCCCACGCGTGGCCGGACCTGGATCCGGGCGACCATGTCGAGATCGCCGTGACCGATAACGGCGCGGGCATGACGGAGGACGTGCGGAACCAGATTTTCGAGCCGTTCTTCACGACCAAAGAGACCGGCCGCGGCAGTGGACTTGGCCTGAGCATGGTGTTCGGATTTCTGAAGCAATCCCGCGGCCTGATCACAGTGGAAAGCGCGCCGGGTCTGGGCTCTACATTCCGGCTGTATCTGCCGCGCTCCGTCGCCGGGATGCCGGAGCCCTCGCCGGAGCCCCCGCCCGCCACTGGGGCAGCCCGCGGAGAGTCAGTGCTGGTGGTGGAGGACAACGCGTTGTTGCGGCGCTCATTCGCCCGCCAATTGACCTCCCTTGGTTACAAAGCCCAGGAGGCCGGGGACGCCAGGGAGGCGCTCGCGATGCTGGCGGCGGGTGGGGCCGATCTTGTCCTGTCGGACGTCCTGATGCCCGGCGGTATGGATGGAATGAGGCTCGCGCGGGAGATCGGGGTGCGCTGGCCCGCGATCAAAGTCATTCTGACGTCTGGGTTCGCCGAGGATCGCATTGGCACCGGCACAGGGATCAGGTTTCTGCCCAAACCCGTTCGGCGCCACGACCTGGCGCGCGCGATCCGGGAAGTGCTGGACGCCTGATCGCGCGCACCATGCCGCCGAAGGACCGGAACCGGCGCGCTTTGTCCGATCCGGGGGCCGCTGCAGACGATGGAATTCTGGGGCGCGCAACGGCAAATCCCGTGCGCCACCCCGCCCAGAGCGCGGTTTTTCGGCGGAGCATGGCTGTCCCCCGCCGCCGCCACGTCGAAAGGGCTGTCATTCCGCGGCCATTCGCCCTATGTGTGCGCCGCACCATAGAAGTCCAGGGACAGCATGCAAATCCGGAACGTCGCCATCATCGCCCATGTCGATCATGGCAAGACCACACTCGTCGATAAGCTGCTTGGCCAATCCGGCACCTTCCGGGACCATCAGCACGTCGCCGAACGCGCCATGGACCGCAACGAACTGGAAAAGGAACGCGGGATCACCATCCTCGCCAAATGCACCTCCGTGCTTTGGAAGGGCGTCCGCATCAACATCGTCGATACCCCCGGACATGCCGATTTCGGCGGCGAGGTCGAACGGATCCTGAACATGGTGGACGGCGCCATCGTCCTGGTCGACGCGGCCGAGGGCGTGCTGCCCCAGACCAAGTTCGTTGTCGGCAAGGCCCTGGCGCGCGGCATTCACCCGATTGTCGTGGTCAACAAAATCGACCGCCAGGATGCCCGCGCCGACGAGGTGCATAACGAGGTGTTCGACCTGTTCGCGGCGCTCGACGCCACCGACAGCCAACTCGATTTCCCGATGCTCTATGCGTCGGGCCGTCAGGGGTGGGCCGTCCGGTCGCTGGACGACCCGCGCGTCGATCTGGCACCGCTGTTCGACCTGATCGTCAGCCATGTGCCCCCGCCCACGGTCGATGCGGACGCGCCCTTCGCGATGGTCGCCTCCATCCTGGAAGCCGATCCCTTTTTGGGCCGCATTTTGACCGGCCGGGTCGAGCAAGGGTCCGCCCGTGTCAACATGCCCGTGAAGGTGCTGCGCGCCGATGGGACCGTGGTCGAGACCGGACGCCTGACGAAGCTGCTGAGCTTCCGCGGCCTGGAACGGGTCCCCGTGGACGTTTGCTATGCGGGCGATATCGTCGCGGTCGCCGGCCTGTCCGAAGGCACCATTCCCGACACCATCGGCGCCCCCGATCTGGCCGCCCCCTTGCACGCCATCCCCGTCGATCCGCCCACCCTGGCGATGACGTTTCGTATTAACGACGGGCCCCTCGCGGGCCGCGAAGGCAAAAAGGTCACCTCGCGTCAGATCCGCGAACGCCTGTTAAGCGAGGCCGAGGGCAACGTCGCCATCAAGGTCTCGGTTTCCAACGAAACCGACGCGTTCGAGGTCGCGGGCCGTGGCGAATTGCAGCTTGGCGTGCTGATCGAGCAAATGCGTCGCGAAGGCTTCGAACTGACCATCGGGCGTCCCCGCGTGCTGACCCGCCGCAACCCGGAAACCGGTGAGCGGGAAGAGCCGATGGAAGAAGTGCTGGTCGATGTGGACGAGCCATACTCAGGCGTCGTCGTGGAAAAGCTCAGCCGCCGTAAGGGCGAAATGCAGGACATGCGTCCGTCCGGCGGCGGCAAGGTGCGGTTGACGTTCCATATCCCCAGCCGCGGGCTGATCGGCTACCACGGCGAATTCCTGACGGATACGCGGGGAACCGGGATCATGAATCGCATGTTCGCGGGCTACGGCCCCTGGAAAGGCCCGATCGAAGGCCGTCGCGCCGGCGCGCTGATTTCCACCGAGCCAGGCGAGGCGGTGCATTACGCGCTGTGGTATATCCAGGAACGTGGCACCCTGTTCGTGTCCCCCGGCGAGAAAGTCTACCAGGGCATGATCCTTGGCGAGACCGCCCGCGAGAACGATCTGGAAGTGAACCCGATCAAGGAAAAGAAGCTGACCAACGTCCGCGCCGCCGGCAAAGACGACGCGATGCTGCTGATCCCGCCGCGGAAAATGAGCCTGGAACAGGCGATCGCCTATGTCGAGGACGACGAACTGGTGGAGGTGACTCCCGCCGCCGTGCGTCTGCGCAAGCGGTATCTCGATCCGAACCAGCGGAAGCGGAATGAGCGGAAGATCGAGTCCGAAGCGGCAGAGTAAAACCGTGCGCGCCGGGCTGGCTCGTCAGCCTCCCGGCCGCCAGACCGTCAGGTCACTGCGGCCGGCAAAAATGATTGAAAGACGCGCATAATACCAACCACCCCAACGATTGACCCAGCGCGACGTCTTTGCCGCGCCATGGCACGCCCCCCGATCGGGCCATCGGAGGTATTACGCCGTTGCGGAGATGGGACACGATCGGCCGCAGCACGTGCAATCGCCTTGCTGCGCCCGATGGCCCGCGCGGAGGCCAACGGTGCCTGGGGTGACCGTGAAATCGGTCAATCGCGTGGATGGTTGGTAGCAGGCACCGTTCGAGAAACGCGCATAAAACGCGTGATATTAGAAAGGCCACGCAGCCTCACGGCTGGCTTTTCTTCCCGGTATACCGCCGGAAATCCGGCTTGCGCTTTTCGCGAAAGGCGATGCCGCCCTCTTTCGACTCATCGGTGCCGTAATACAGGCTCAGCGCCTGCATTCCCATCGACGAAATCCCGCGGATGTTCTCGCTGTCCGCGTTGAACGACCGTTTCGCGATCGCCAGCGCCGTGGGCGAGCGTTCCATCAGTTCCGCGCACCAACGATCGACTTCCGCGTCCAGCTCCGCATGCGGCACCACCGCGTTCGCCAAACCCATCGCCAGTGCTTCCGCCGCCGTGTATCGTTTGCAAAGATACCACATTTCGCGTGCCTTCTTCTCGCCCACTATCCGCGCGAGATAGGCGGTTCCAAACCCCGGATCGACCGAGCCCACCTTCGGCCCGACCTGGCCGAACTGCGCGGTATCCGACGCGATGGTCAGATCGCAGAGCGTAGCGAGCACGTTGCCGCCGCCGATGGCGAACCCATTGACCCGCGCAATGACCGGTTTCGGCACATCGCGGATCAGGCTCTGCAATTCGTCGATCGGCAACCCGATAACGCCGCGCCCGTCGTAACCGCCATCGTGCGCGGTTTGATCGCCGCCCGTGCAAAACGCGCGATCTCCGGCGCCGGTCAGGACGATGACGCCGATCGCATCGTCCCAGCCCGCGCGCTGGAACGCATCGATCAATTCGTCTACCGTGCGGGCGCGAAAAGCGTTGTATTTCTCTGGCCGGTCGATCGTAACCCGAGCAACCCCGTCGCCGCGGGTTTCGTACAGGATGTCTTCGTATTCGGTCATCGTGTGTCCTTAACCCGCGCGCGGAAACAATAACGGCAGTGTCTTACGGGAACATGCCCGCAATAACAGCCGGATCGATATCCGCGATGCGCGCGGGCTGCCATTTCGGCTGCCGGTCCTTGTCCACAACCATCGCGCGCACGCCCTCCGCAAAGTCCGGCCAGGCCATGGTCGTGCGGGTCAAGGCGATCTCCGCGTCCAGAGCCGCGCGCAGCGTCATGTTGGAGGCGCGGCGGAAGGCTTCCAGCGTGAAGGCCAGCGCGGATGGGGAGACATGGTGAAAAGCCTCCAGCGCGGCCGTGGCCCACGCGCCGGTTTCGCCCGCGAGCCGGGCGGCGATCTCGCCGATCGTATTGGCCGAGCAGCAGCGTTCGATCGCCGCCATGTGAGGGGCGAGGCTGAATGCCGGCAGCGGTTCGGCGAAGCGGCCAAGCGCCGAAACCCCGGTTTCGGCCAGCGCGGCGGACAGCGCCGGCAGATTGGCGCGGGAGACAAAATGCGTCGCGAACCCGGCGTGAACCGAGTCCGCCCCGGTCGTGCGCAAGCCCGTCAGGCCCAGGTAAACGCCAAGCTGGCCGGGCATGCGGGGCAGGAAGAAGGTGCCGCCGATATCCGGGAAGAACCCGATTGCGGTTTCCGGCATGGCGAACATCGCGTGCTCGGTCGCCACGCGGTAAGCGCCGTGCACGGACACGCCGATGCCGCCGCCCATGCAAATGCCATCGATCAACGCGACGTACGGCTTGTTGTACCCGGCGATGAGGTAATTCAGGTCGTATTCTTCCTTGAAGAATTCCTCGACGCCCGTGCGATCGCCGGACAACTGCCCGTCGCGCAGCGCGCGGATGTCGCCACCGGCGCAGAAGGCTCGCTCGCCGGCGCCTTCGACAATGACGGCATGGACATGCGGGTCCTCGCGGAACTCGATCAATGCCTTGGTCATCGCGCGGACCATGTCCAGCGTCAGCGTGTTCAGCACGCGCGGGCGGTTGAGCAGGATGCGCCCGGCGCGGCCGTCGCGGCGGGTGATGACGGTGGCTTCGTCGGACATGCGGGCTTCTCCTTGGGGACGGCCTCGGTTTGCCCGAACGAAGTGGCGGGATCAAGGGACGCGCCCCATGGGCTGGGCGATCGGGGGGAGGTAAGAAAAGCACCGGGGCTCTGCCCCAGACCCCGCGAGGGCTTTGCCCTTCGAACCCACCAGGGACCCGGTCCCTGGACCGCGATCTGCTGGGGGATGAATGAGGGAGGGCCATCCGAGACGTTTCGACATCCGAGTAGGCCCTCCCTCATTCATCCCCCAATAAATGGGTTCCAAGGCCCTGCCTTGGCGGGGTCGAGGGGCAGCGCCCCCGCGGGGTTTGGGGCAAAGCCCCAATACTTGCTTCCCTTTGCCCGATCGCCCACCCCATGGGATGCAGCTATGTTTCGTCCAGCGTTTCCAGCAATGTCCGCAGCAGCGCCGCACGAGGCGCGAGTTGGCGCCACAGAATATGCTCGTGCATCGCATGCGCTCCCGCGCCCGGACATCCCAGACCGTCGAGGGTTGGAACGCCCAATGCCGCCGTAAAGTTCCCGTCCGACCCGCCGCCGCGATGCTGGCGCGGTAGCTTCAAACCCAGCCCGCCCGCGATTCCCTGGGCTTTTTCATACAGCGCGCGAATGGCCTTGGTCTCCGGGTAAGGTGGCCGGTTCATCCCGCCCGCCACGGTCAACGAGCAGCCTGCAACACGCGATTCGAGCGCCAGGATGCGCGCCGTCATCAGTTCGCCGTCGCGGACGGAATTGACGCGCAGGTCGATCTCGCACCCTGCGGCGGCGGCCACAACGTTGGGCCGGGTGCCGCCCCAGACGGGCGCGGTGTTGATCGTGATGCCATCGTCGGGCTCGGCCATGCGATGCAGGGCCAGGATCTGGTGCGCCAGTTCCACCGTGGCCGAGGCGCCATCCTGAAAGCCCGTGCCCGCGTGCGACGCCTTGCCCTGAACCCGCAGCGTGAAACGGCCGATGCCTTTGCGTGAGGTGACGCAGGCACCGCTCGCGCTGGCGGGCTCCGGGATCAACGCGAAGGCGGCGTTCGCGGCCTCCTGTTCGATCAGCCAGCGGCTGGAGGGGCTGCCGACTTCCTCGTCGGATGTCAGCAGCAGCACGATCGGGCGGCGCGTGGGGACTCTGTCGCGCAGGATCGACCTGACCGCGTGAAACGCCAGAAAGCTGCCCGCCTTCATGTCGTAAATGCCGGGACCGTGGGCCTTCTCGCCGTTCACCTCGAACGCCATATTCTCCAGTGTCCCAAGCGGCCAGACCGTGTCGAGGTGACCCGCGATCAGGATCGGCCTGGCGTCGATGGGGCAGGGGACACGGACAATCAAATGGTCTCCGAACCCGCCCCGGCCGGGCACCCGGGTCAGCTCCGCCCCGGCCCCCGCTCCCGCCTGGGCCAGTTCGCCCTGGGCCACATCCATCAGCCGGTTGACCGCCGCCGCGTCGGTCGAAGGCGTTTCCATGCGGACCCACCCGGCGAGTTCGGTCAGCAGGTCCTGAGACTCGGTCATGAGAGGAACGCATCCGCGAAGAGGAAGCAGACGATGGACGCGGCGGGACATTCGGGAAAGGCGTGGTTTCCTCGATCGTCGCGATCCGGCCCGGCCTGGCCACGGGGCGCGCGACTGGTATCTTCCAACTTGTGTATTTTGTGCCAAAACCGGTGCCGCGCGGTGCGTGCCAACATCCCATCGCCGCTTTTGCGGCCCGAACCCAAACGCAAGAATCCGACACTACAGCCAGCCGCCACGCAATCCTGTTGCGCTATTTGACCGTCCCGGCGGAATTCCCGGAAAAAACCGCTTGCGAGGCGGCGTGGGGATATGGCAGAAACACTGTCCTATCTTCCTGGACCTAAGCCCAGCCGCGCCGCCCAAAACATCTACCGTCCCTCACCCGCAGGGAAAGTCGAGGAAACCATGTCAGAGATCGCCATCACCCGGACCCAACAGCCGAAGGCACCGCCTTCCGACGATACGCTCGCCTTCGGCAACGTCTTCACCGATCACATGTTCTTGATGAACTACGAGGAGGGAAAGGGTTGGCACGATCCCCGGATTGTTCCGTACGGGCCGTTCTCGCTCGATCCAGCATGCTGCGTGCTGCATTATGGGCAAGGGATTTTCGACGGGCTGAAGGCGTTTCGCGGCCAGGACGGGCATATCCGCCTGTTCCGGCCAGGCGATCACGCGCGGCGGCTGAATCGCTCCGCGCATTATCTGTGCATCCCCGAACTGGACCCGGCGATGGTCGAGGCATCGATCCGCGCGCTGGTCGACATCGACCAGCGATGGGTGCCGCACAAGTCCGGCACGTCGATGTATATCCGTCCGACCGTGATCGCGACGGAAACGTTTCTGGGCGTGCACCCGTCGCACACGTATCTGTATTACGTGATCGCCGGTCCCGTGGGCGCTTACTATAAAGAAGGCATGAACCCTGTGCCCATCCTGGCGTCCGACCAGCATGTCCGCGCGGTCAAGGGCGGGCTTGGCGCGGCCAAAACGATGGCGAACTACGCCGCCAGCCTTTACGGCGCGCAGGAAGCACAGAAGGCCGGCTACACCCAGGTGCTGTGGCTGGACGCGCTGGAACATAGGTATCTCGACGAGGTCGGGACCATGAACATCATGGTCAAAATCGGCGACGAGATCGTGACCCCCCCTTTGGGCGGCGCGATCCTGGCGGGCGTCACCCGCGACTCCGTGCTGACGCTGCTGCGGGGCTGGGGGATGCAGGTCTCCGAACGCCAGGTCTCGATCGACGAGGTTTTGGACGCGGCGAAGGCGGGCCGATTGGAAATGTGGGGCACCGGCACGGCGGCGGTGATCTCGCCGGTCGGCGAACTTGGCTATAAGGGCGAACGTCACATCATCAACGGCGGTAAGACCGGCGCCCTGACGCAGAAGCTCTACGACACCATCGTCGGCATTCAATACGGCACCGAGCCGGACCCGCACGGGTGGGCACGTCTGCTGGGAAACTGATCCGGTTGCCCGTCCTCCCGATGCGGAGGACGGGCGCGTGCCCCAGGCGCGGATGATAAGGTCTCGTCCGAGGGTTGTCGTACATCCGTCATGTGGCCGCCCAGGACGTGCCGGGCGAAGGGTTTTGCGTCCAGGTAACAATCCGGAGTCATACCAGGGGCTTGAAAGGCTGACACTTGCCGATCCTCGTCATGGCCCGACTTGATCGGGCCACCGGAAGCGGCACAGCCTATGCGAATAAGCGCTACCCCCGCCGCGCGACGTGCCGTACGGCAAAACGCCATGCCGCACCCGGTGGCCCGATCAAGTCGGGCAATGACGGGGAGAGGGCGTGCCATGGGTCAATCTTTCGGGCCCCTGGTATCAGGCGGCGGCAGACCCTCGCCGCGGGTTCGCCAGCGCGATCGAGTCCGGCATTTCCACGTCGATTTCCAGCGTCGCCACATCCTTGTCGCGGTCGAGCTTGATCTTCACCTTGTCGCGATCGACCTTGATATGCTTGGCGATGACGGCCAGGATTTCCTCGCGCAGCACGTTCAACAATTCGGAATGACCGGACGCCATCCGTTCGTGCGCGAGCAGGACCTGAAGCCGTTCGCGCGCGACCGGCGCCGAGCGTTCGCGGCGGAACAGTGCCAGAAGGTTCATGCGACTCTCCGTCCGAACAGCCTGCCCATCAGGCCTTTGCGTTCAATCGGCACGACAACGTCGAATTTCTCCCCGCGCAAACGCCGCGCCGCGTCGAAGTAAGCCTTGGCGGCGCCGGAGGACGGATTGTTCAATGTGACCGGCGACCCAACGTTCGACGCGTTCAACACATCGACGCTTTCCGGCACGATGCCCAAAAGCGGGATCGACAGGATATCCAGCACGTCCTCGGTCTTCAGCATCTCGCCCCGCGCCGCGCGGCCTGGATCGTAGCGCGTAAGGAGTAAATATTTCTCGATCCGCTCGCCGTTTTCCGCCTTCAGGGTTTTCGAATCGAGCATCCCGATGATCCGGTCCGAGTCGCGGACGGAGGATACTTCGGGGTTGGTGACGACCACCGCGATATCCGCGTGGCGCATCGCCATGATCGCTCCGGTCTCGATCCCAGCTGGGCTGTCGCAAATCACCCAGTCGAATTTTTCGCGCAGTTGCTCGATGATTTTCGCCACGCCGCCGGCCGTCAGCGCATCCTTGTCGCGGGTTTGCGAGGCCGGCAGCAGCGACAGATTATCGATGCGTTTGTCGCGGATCAGCGCCTGCGCGAGTTTCGCGTCGCCTTGGATCACGTTGATCATGTCGTACACGACGCGCCGTTCCGCGCCCATGACAAGATCGAGGTTCCGGAGCCCGACATCGAAATCGACGACGACCACGTTCTCGCCCGCCTGCGCGAGCGCCGCGCCAAGTGCCGCGGTAGAGGTGGTCTTGCCGACACCGCCCTTGCCGGAGGTCACGACCAGGACTTTGGACATCTTCATTGCCTTTTCGATATGGCCGTTTCGGGTGTCATTCGATCGCCGCGATCCGCAGCGCATCGCCTTCCAGCCAAATGCAGGCCGGATTGCCGGTGCGGTCCCGTGGCATGTCTTCCGCCGTCTGGTAGACTCCGTCGATCGCTACCAGTTCCGCGTGAAACTTCCGGCAGTATATCCGCGAACCCGGCGCCCCGGACAGGCCCGCGATCGCGCGGCCCCGTAACGCGCCGTAGATATGGATCGATCCGCCCGCGACGATTTCCGCGCCGGACGCGACGGAGCCGAGAATTGTCACGTCCCCGTGTTCATGCGCGATCGATTGTCCCGACCGCAACGATTGATTGACCAGCAACGGCGCCGGCGCCGCCTGAACCGGCGCGGCCACAGCTTGCACCGCAGGCCTGGCCGCAGGTTCCGCGATTTCCATCGGGCGGGCAGGCTTGCCCCCAGGCAACTGCCGGCCCCAGGCCTCCAGCCCCTCCCACGAAGGATGCGCGGCCTCGGTCCCAATGATGTGGATGCCGCGTTCCTCAATTGCGCGCAGCAGCGGCACGGCGTCGGGTGAGTCGCGTGGAAGCGTGCCCAGATCGACGACGACCGGGCGGCCTTCGAAGAAATTCGGTGCGCGGTCGATCTGTGCGTCAAGCGCGTCCAACCAGCCCTGCAGCGGTGGCTCCGGGGTGAGAACCAACGCCATAATCGAACGGCCGCGAATGCGGATAAAGGGGCGAGTCTCTGTCATGGTCACCTTGAATCGGTAAGCCGCCGCCGGGGCGGGGTCAATCGGATTCGCCCGGACGACCACATAATAATGGGGATAAGAGGCCAACGGACCACCATCCCTGGCATTCGGCGGTTTTGTTCGGCCGGATCGGCGGGGCGTTACCGGAGGGGCGGTCGCGCCGCCCGCCGAGTCGCGTCTATTCCAGGCCCTCGTAGAAATCGTTCCCCTTGTCGTCCATGACGATGAACGCCGGAAAATTCTCCACTTCGATCCGCCAGATCGCTTCCATCCCCAGTTCCGGATATTCCAGAACCTCCACTTTCCGGATGCAATCTTGCGCCAGACGTGCGGCCGGGCCGCCGACGGACCCAAGATAGAACCCGCCGTAAGCCTTGCACGCGTCCTTGACGGCCTTCGACCGGTTGCCCTTGGCCAGCATGATCAAAGACCCGCCGGCCGCCTGGAATTCCGCGACATACGAATCCATGCGGCCCGCGGTCGTCGGTCCGAAACTGCCGGTCGCCATGCCCACCGGAGTCTTCGCCGGACCCGCGTAATAAACCGGATGGTTCTTCAAATAATCCGGCAGGCCCAGACCCGCGTCCAGCCGCTCCTTCAACTTTGCGTGCGCGATGTCGCGCGCCACGACCATCGTGCCGTTCAGCGACAGCCGGGTCTTCACCGGCAGCCTGGTCAGCAGCGCCTGGATGGCCGCCATCGGCTGGTTCAGATCGACGGCCACGCTCTCGTCCGGCAGATGATCGTCCGTCGTCTCGGGCAAATACTTCGCGGGATCGGTTTCCAATTGTTCGAGGAAAATCCCCGCCGGCGTGATCTTCGCCTTGATCTGGCGGTCGGCGCTGCACGACACGCCGATCCCCACCGGCAGCGACGCCCCGTGCCGCGCCAGCCGGATCACCCGCACGTCGTGACAGAAATACTTGCCGCCGAACTGTGCCCCGATGCCGATGTTCCGGCTCAGCTCCAGCACCTTCTGTTCCATTTCCAGATCGCGGAACGCATGCCCAGACTTGCTGCCCGAGGTCGGCAGTGTGTCCAGCCATTTCGTGGACGCCAGTTTAACCGTCTTCAACGTCGTTTCCGCGCTGGTCCCACCGATGACAATGGCGAGGTGGTACGGCGGGCAGGCCGAGGTCCCCAGCGTCTTCATCTTCGTTTCCAGGAATTTGAGCAACCGCTCTGGCGACAAAATCGCCCGCGTTTCCTGGAACAAAAACGTCTTGTTCGCGGACCCGCCGCCCTTGGCGACGAACATCAAATGGAACTCGTCGGCGTGATGCTCGCCCGGCGCGGCGGAAATATCGAACTGCACCGGCAGGTTGTTGCCCGTGTTTACCTCTTCGAACATCGTCAGCGGCGCCATCTGCGAGTAACGCAGATTCGTCTCGGTGTAGGTGCGATGCACCCCCCACGCGAGCGCTTCTTCCTCGTCGCCATCGACCCAGACGCGCTGGCCCTTCTTGCCGAACACGATCGCCGTGCCGGTGTCCTGGCACATTGGCAGCACGCCGCCCGCCGAGATATTCGCGTTCTTGAGCAGGTCCAGCGCCACGAAGCGGTCGTTTCCGCTGGCTTCCGGATCGTCCAGGATCGCGCGCAGCGACGCCAGATGCGCGGGCCGCAGCAAATGCGAGACATCGTGGAAGGCGGTTACGGCCAACTCGCTCAGCGCTTCAGGCGCCACGCGCAGCACGGTCTCGCCGTCGCAAACCGAGGTGCGGATCCCCGCGATGTCCAGTTTCCGCCAAGGAGTCTGATCCGGACCAAGCGGAAACATCGGCGAATACATAAAGCCGGACGGGCGGGCCACGGGCGCGTTCATGTCGAAAACTCCTTAATTCTTGGGCGGCACGCGGCGGCGGAAGGCATCCAGGCTGACGACCTGCGGCGCCTCCTTTGGTGCGTCCCCCTTGGGATCCCCTTGGGCATCCCCTTGGGCATCCCTTTGGGCATCCCCCTGGACATCCGGCGCGGCCTTCCCGGCGGGTTTCGGCTGAACGGGCAACTGGGCGAGCGCGGTGCTCCTCGGTTCCGGCTCGATCGGTTCGAACCGCAGCGCGTAGCGAATTTCCGGGTCGGCGAAGGACACCAGCGCGTCCAGAGGAATCACCAAATTGGAGGGCACGCCGCCAAAAGACAGGCCGACATTGATCGCGCGCGCCTCGTGGTCGATCCGCAGGTCCCAGAACTGGTGTTGCAGGATGATTGTCATCTCTTCGGGGTACTGGGCGCGCAGACGGGCGGGGATCGCCACGCCGGGCCAGGCGGTGCGGAAGGTGATGTAGAAATGGTGCCCGCCGGGCAGGCCGTGCGTGGCGGCATGCTCGATCGCCTGCACCACGACGTGGCGCAGAGCATTGGCGATCCAGCGTTCGTAGGGCAGCAAACTCTCGACCGGCTGCTGGGTGTCGTCTTCCATTCAGGAACCTCGTGTATCCGGCGAACCCATAGCGCGACAGCGCGCGGGAGGCAAAGCGCGACAGCGCCCCAAGGCTTTCTTCCCTCGCCCGATCGCCCAGAGGCGCAAGGACGGCGGAGATGGCTCCGTTGCCAGCCCGCGCCCGCCGTCAAACCCCCAACGGCGACCACGCCGGATCGGTTGCGTCCGCCGGAGTCGCCACCGCCTGTTCGTTGAACCCGGTGACGTCGATCGAATACAGCCGCGCGGAAAACCCGATCCCGCGCGCATCTCCGCGCGTTTCCCGCCAGAACATCAGCACCCGCCCGTTCGGCGCGAAGGTCGGCCCCTCCACCAGCCAGCCATCCGCCAGAATTCGCTCCCCCGATCCATCCGGGCGCATCACCCCGATCGCGAAATTGGACGTATCCCCGGCGTACCGCGTGAACGCG
>JAYWAX010000681.1:0-2979 GCA_043782125.1 Acetobacteraceae bacterium
CCTTGCCGCCCGCCTACCCCGGCGGCTGGGACACCCAGCGCGACGCGTTTTTTTCCAACATCGGCGCCTCCGGCTATGCCCTTGGCCGCGTCGAAATCGTCGAGCACGCTCCGCCCGACCGGCTCGCCTCCTGGATCCAATGGCTGCGCGAAACCATCGCCGCCCGTATCACGGCGGTCCTGCCGGACACCGAGGGCAAAATCGCCATCACCCTCCTCACCGGCGCCGCCCGCGGCATCCCCGTCGCCGATCACGCCGCGTTTCGGGATTCCGGCCTCGCCCACATCCTGGCCGTCGCTGGGCTGCATATTGGCATTGTCATGGGTTTCGCCCTGACCGGCATCCGCACCGCCATGGCCTTGTCCGAACGCGCGAGTCTGTTCTGGCCCACGAAGAAAATCTCCGCCGTCTTCGCGTTGTCGATCGGCGGCTTTTACATGGTCCTCACCGGCGCCCATGTGCCAATCGTACGAAGCTTCGCGATGGCCTGCTTGTTCACCCTCGCCGTCCTCGCCGGACGCCAGCCCGTCTCGGTCCGTGGACTGGGCTTTGCCGGCCTGGCCCTGATCGCGATCGCGCCCCAGGAAGTCCCCGGCGTGTCGTTTCAAATGAGTTTTTCAGCCGTGCTGGCCCTGATCTCCGGCTATGAGGCCATGCGCCCGTGGTTGCGCAAGCTCTATGGCAAGTCCTGGAGCAAACGCTTTCTGTCGCACGTTGTGGCGTTGGCCCTGACCAGCACGCTGGCGGGCACGGCGTCGTTGCCGTTTGGCGCGTATCATTTCGGCCACGTACAGTTGTATTACATCTTCTCCAATATGGCGGCCGTCCCACTGACCGCCTTCTGGGTCCTGCCCGCCGGGATGATTTCCTTGTTGCTGATGCCGCTGGGATTGGAGGCTCTGGCGCTGGTCCCCATGGGCTGGGGCGTGACGGGGATCGTCTGGATCGCCCGCATCACCGCCGCGCTGCCTGCCGCGACCGTCGCCGTGCCGCATATCCCCGAATGGGGGCTGGCGGTGTTGTCGGCGGGCATCGCCTGGCTGGGGATCTGGCGGTCGCGGATACGCCTGTTCGGTTTGGTGGCGATTGGGATTGGCATCGTTTCGCCCATTTCCGATCGGCCGCCGGATATTCTTCTGTCCGGCGATGGCGGGTTGATCGGTCTGCGCACAGATCAGGGCGTGTTTCTGCATCGGACGCGGAGCGGATCGGACTTCACCCGCGACGCCTGGCTGACCCGCTGGCACGCGACCGGCGCCCCGTTACCCGTCAAGGGCGAGGCCGCCGCGGGCGCCCTGACCTGCGAACGGGATATCTGCGTCTTTCGCCCCAGACCCGAGGTCCAGGCCGCCCTGCTGATGCGCGGAGCGGCGAAACCCGCGACCTGCGAGGGCATCGCCGCTCTGATCTCCGCCGAACCGGCGAGAGGCCTCTGCCCATATCGCACCGCCCGCCCGGTGGACCGGTTTACCGTCTGGAAATACGGCCCCACTGCCGTCTGGCTGGAACCGGGCGGCGCGCGCGTGGTGACCGATCGCGATATCCGCGGCGTCAGGCCCTGGGTGCCGCCGCCGCCCAAACCGCGGGCGCGTCCGGAGTCGCCCTTACCGCTCGCGCCCGTCGATGCGGCTCAGTAACGCCGCAGCAGTCCCACCAGGCGTCCTTGCACCTTCACTTTGCCGGCCGGCAGGATCTGCGGCTTGTAAGCGGAATTGCACGGCTCCAGCGCCGTCGAGTTTCCACGGCGGCGAATTCGTTTCAACGTCACTTCAAGATCGTCGACCAGCGCCACCACGATCTGCCCATTCTCCGCCACGTCGCCCTTCCGGATGAGCACCGTGTCCCCGTCCAGAATCCCCGCGTCCACCATCGAATCGCCGGACACTTCCAGCGCGTAATGTTCGCCCGCGCCCAGTAATGCGGCGGGGACGTCGATCATGGTGCCGGTGTCGCTCAGCGCCTCGATCGGCAGACCTGCCGCGATCTTGCCGTATAATGGCAATTTCACCGACGCTGCGTCGTTCGCCGCCCGCACCGCCTGAACACGCCCGGTAAAGTCGCCGTGGATCACATTCGGCGTAAAACGCGTCGCGCCCGCGCCGTCGTCGAAATCGTCCGGTTCCGGCGAGATTTCGTTGTGCCGCGGCATGTTGTCCGGCAGACGCAGCACTTCCAGCGCGCGGGCGCGGTGATGGCGGCGGCCCAGATATTCGCGTTCCTCCAGCGCCGAGATCAGCCGGTGAATGCCGGATTTCGATTTTAGGTTCAGCGCCTCCTTCATCTCTTCGAAACTCGGCGAATAGCCGGTTCGTTTCAGATAGGAGTCGATATAGGTCAGTAACTCGTATTGTTTACGGGTCAGCATGATGACGGTTTCTCCGCGCCGGTGGTCTGAACCCGGGCCGTCCAGACGGCGGCTTTTGTTCCGCCCGGAACAAACCGGAAACTCGTGATTCGTTCTATGTTGGTTCCCGTGAGCCGGTCAACCCGATTGTGGATAAATTTGGTACATAAAGGGAATCTTCCGGGCGATCAATGAAATAAGGGCTATTAATAAGATATTAATCCTTGTAACGACTGATCGTCCCATTTCCGTCGAAAGGGACTCGGCGGTCCGCCGCCCGGCCCTTGCCAGACCAGTCCAGACACGAGAAACGGCAAAACGACCGAAAGGCCCGGGATCGGCCCGCGGAACGAAAGGGAGACAGGCATGAACATCGTCATTCTCGGTGGCGGCGGATTTCTGGGCCGCCGCATCGCCCGCCAGCTCGCCGCCATGGGCGAACTCGGTGGCCGGAAGGTCAGCAGCCTGACCCTGTTCGACCTTCACGAACCACCCCCGCTCGACGCGCCATTTCCGGTCCATCGCCTCGCCGGCGACATCGTTGCGCCGCCCGAGGCCGCGATCCCCATGGGCACCGACGTCATTTTCCACCTCGCCGCCGTCGTGAGCGCGCAGGCCGAGGCCGACTACGAACT
>JAYWAX010000682.1:0-8238 GCA_043782125.1 Acetobacteraceae bacterium
ACGTGCCAGTTGGCGCCGACGGCGCGGCCCCCGGCGGAATACGGCTGGTCCAGCGGCACTTTCAGCACGCGGACCTCGATCGACCTGATTTTCATGACGGGTTTTCCTCGTGTCCGGCGCGCGGCGGCAAAGGCGGGGTCATGCCCGCCGGAATCTCGAACTCCGCCGCGTTCAGCATCAGCGCGATCATGGCGTAATACCCGATCAGCCCGATCAGCTCGACGACGCCCGCGACGCCGAACAGCGCCACCACCCGCTGGTAGGCGGCGTCGGACGCGAAGTGGCGCGTGAGCAATTCCATCCCGTAATCGTGGATCGCCTGTTCGTCCGCCGCGTCGAACCTGTCGCCGCCATGCCGAAGCGTTTCGATCGTCGCGCCGGTCAGCCCGGCCTCGCGGGCCTCCGCCTCATGCGAGGCCCATTCGAACTGGCAATCCCAGTAACGGCCCGTGAGCAAGATGGCGAATTCCCGCAGCCGCGGCGCGAACGTGGAATTGAACCGCAGCACAACCCCCAAATTCGACATCGCCTGGGCCATTTCCGGGCGGTGCATGGCGATGGCCAGCGGGCCGATCGGGGCGGATTTGCGCGGTCCGTCGATCATGGCCTGGTGGACCTCGCGCTGTGCCGGCGTCATGTCCGCTTCGGCGACGAGGGGAATTCTTGGCATCTTGGATCCTCCGGGTTGGCGGGGACGATACGCCGGGCCACACGGAACGTGAAACGCGCGGCCGCAATCGCCTTGGCGGGATGTAACGAAACGCGCATTGACCTTCCAGGTCCCGCTCCATAGCTTCCGCGGCATGTCAGATATCCCGCGCGATAAACCCGCCCAGACCGCCGTCCTTTCGCATCCGAAGGCGTGGCCCTTCGAAGAAGCCGCCAAGGTCGCGCGCCGTCTCGCTGCGTCGGGGCGCAAACAGGCGCTGTTCGAAACCGGCTATGGCCCTTCCGGCCTGCCCCATATCGGCACCTTCGGGGAAGTCGCGCGCACCTCCTGGGTTCGCCACGCCTTTACAGCGCTGACCGGCCTGCCGTCGAAACTGCTGGCCTTCAGCGACGACATGGACGGCCTGCGAAAAGTTCCGGACAACGTGCCAAACAAGGAGATGCTGAGCCAATATCTCGGCCAGCCGCTGACCCGGGTCCCCGATCCCTTCGGCACCCACGATAGCTTCGGCGCGCATAACAATGCCCGGCTGCGCGCCTTCCTGGACTCGTTTGGGTTCGAGTATGAATTCGCCTCCTCGACCGAATATTACGCTGCGGGCCGCTTCGACGCCGCGCTGATCCGCGTCCTGGAATGTCACGACAAGGTGCTGGAGGTCATTCTCCCGACACTCGGCCCGGATCGCCGCGCGTCCTACTCCCCGATCCTGCCCATCCATCCGAAAACCGGCATCGTCATGCAGGTGCCGATGGACAAGATCGACCCCGGCGCGGGCACGGTCGGCTGGCGCGACCCGGACACGGGGGAGGCGTTCGAGACCTCGGTCAAAGGCGGGCTGTGCAAGCTGCAATGGAAGGCCGATTGGGCCATGCGCTGGTATGCGCTTGGCGTCGATTACGAAATGTCCGGCAAAGACCTGATCGACAGCGTGCGCCTGTCCAGCCGGCTCTGCCGCATCCTGGGCGCGCCGCCGCCGGAGACCTTTACCTACGAACTTTTCCTGGACGATTCCGGGCAGAAGATCAGCAAGTCCAAAGGCAATGGATTGTCGGTCGACGAATGGCTCCGCTACGCCCCCGCCGAATCCCTGGGGCAGTTCATGTACAACCAGCCGCAGCGCGCCAAGCGGCTGTATTTCGACGCGATCCCCCGCGCCGTGGACGAATACATCGCCAACATCGAAAAAGCCGCCACCCAGTCCGAGGCGGAGGTGCAGACCAACCCGGCCTGGCACGTGCGTCTGGGACGCCTGCCCAATCGCGCGGGCAGCCCGATTTCCTTCGCCATGCTGCTTAATCTCGCCAGCGTCGCCAACGCCGGTACGCCGGACATCCTCTGGGGTTTCATCCGCCGCTATAACCCGGACGCCACGCCCGAAACCGAGCCCCTGCTCGCCCGCCTGGTGGAGCACGCCATCGCCTATTATCACGACTTCGTCCGGGTGAAGAAACAGTTCCGCGAGCCCGAACCGTTCGAACGAGAGGCGCTGGAAGACCTCGCCGCGACTCTCGCCGCGCTTCCCCCGGACACACCGGCCGAAGCGATTCAGTCTGCGGTGTTCGAGGTCGGCAAACGTCACCCTTTCCCGGACCTGCGGGCCTGGTTCGGCTGCCTTTACCAAGTGCTTCTGGGCCAGCCGGAAGGGCCGCGCTTCGGCGGGTTCGCCGCGCTGTATGGGCTGACGGCGACCGTGGACCTGATCCGCGACAGCCTCGCCCGCACTCGCGTGGCGGCCTGATCCATGGCTGAAACCGTATCCGAGGCAGCCCAGACCAAGGGCCTGAGCCGCCGGTATCTAAGCCATTTGCCCGCGCTTCTCGGGTTGTTGTTGCTGGTTGGCGCCATTTACGTGGTGCAGAAGGAATTCCGGCACCTGAAACTGAAAGACATCGGCGACGCGCTGCGGGCGATCCCAGAGTCGGCGCTGTTGTTTTCCTTTGTCTGGACCGTGCTGTCCTACTTCATCCTGACCTTTTACGACCGTCTCGGCACCATCTACGCCGGGCATAAGGTATCGTACGGCCGGGTCGCTTTCGCCTCCTTCTGTGCCTATTCCCTCGCCCACAACCTGGGCTTTGCGGCGGTGTCGGGCGCGGCGGTGCGTTACCGTCTCTATGCCCATTGGGGGCTGACACCCTTCCAGATCGGCAAGACAGTCGCCTTCTGCAGCCTGACCTTCGCTCTGGGCGGCCTCGTGCTTGGCGGCGCGATCCTGTTCATCGAACCGACGACGATTCCCTATTTCGGCCAGCGTTTTCCGGTGATCGCCCTGCACGGGATCGGCGCGCTGCTGTGGGCGATCGTGATCGGCTATATCGTTTTGTCGCGCGTCGTCGGTTCCTTCTCCGTGCGCGGGCACGATATCGAGCTGCCGAAGTGGCGCATGGCCCTGGTCCAGGTGGCACTGGCCACGGTCGATGTCGCCGTCACCGCCACGATCTTTTATGCGCTGCTGCCGGACGCGCCGGGACTGACCTGGGCGATCTTCCTCGGGGTCTATGTCGCGTCATACACGGCCGGCCTCGCCGCCAACCTGCCCGGCGGGATCGGCGTGTTCGACACGGTCATGCTGGTCGGACTGGTGCCCTATGTCGACGCGCCCCACATCGTCGGCGCGATCGTCGTGTTCCGCCTCTACTATTATATCATCCCCTTGTTCCTCGCAGGCGGCCTGTTCGCGGGCAACGAGCTGCTGCTGCGCGGCGGCGCCGTCTCCCGCTTTTTGGGCATTGGTCAGACGGCAGCCAAGGTGTCCACACGATGGAGCGAACCGGATTTCGCCGTCGCCGCCGGCACGGGTCTGGTCGGAGTATGCGGCGCCATTTTGTTGGCTCTGGGCGTGATCGCCCCCAACACCGACTACTCCTGGATGGACCCGGAGTTCGCGGGCCTCGCCTACCATGCCGGCCAGTTCGTGCCGTCCCTGATCGGCGCCGGACTGGTGCTGATGGCACTTGGCCTGGCGCGGCGGGTCAACCTGGCCTGGGGTCTGACGATCGTGTTGCTGATCGCGGGCGCGGGGTTCGCGGCGACCCAGGATAACCAGTTCTGGGTGGTGGTCATGCTGATCCTGTGCGCTGTGGTTCTGGCCCCGTTCCGGTCATGCTTCTATCGCAACGCCTCGCTGTTGAGCGGACCGTTCGATGCCTCCACCGCGCTGTCCCTGATCGTGTTGACAATCTGCGTCCTGTCTTTGGTTCTGGCACGCCATCACACGGTCGTCGCGGGCAACAACGCCTGGTGGGCGGTCGCCATCGCGCCGGAACTGCCGAACGCGGTGCGTTTCGCGGTGGCTTTGCCCGTGCTTCTGGCCTCGGTCGCGATCTGGCTGTTGGTCCGGCCGGGCCGGGTTCACGCCTTGCCCTGGGATGCGGGGGCCGCGCGGCGCCTTTTCGCTCTGGGTGGAACCCCGCCCGCCAAGGCCGATGGGCTGATCCAGGGGGAAACGGATCGCGCGGTGCTGGCGTTCCGGCGGGAGGGCCGCATCCTCATCGGTCTGGGCGATCCCTCCGGGTCTGAAAGCGACAAGGTTTCCGCCATATGGCGTTTGCGCGATCTGGCGGTGCTAGAGGGACTGACGCCGGCTTTCTGGCAGGTTGGATCCGATATGCTGAATGTCTACGCCGATCTGGGCCTGACGGCGCTGCCCTTGGACCAGGACGGGCAAATCGCCGAGGGCGATGCGGCCGTGGGGGCCGCCACCACCTACCTGGTGTGCATGGTGGAGCGGGACCTGGCGGCGTTGACGTTGCTGTTGCCGGACCTTAAGCGGCCGGCGGTGCCGTAAACCGTCGCGCGCGGGTCAGTGTCCGCCGCCGTCCGTCCCGCCTTGCATCGAGGGCTTCGCCAGCAACAAGGTCAACGGCACGGCGCAAAAGAACGCGACCGCCATGGTCAGAAGCACGTCGTTATATGTCAGGGTCAGCGCCTGTTGGCGGACCAGCCCGGCGACGCGTTTCAACGCCATCGTATAGGCCGCGCCCGGGTCGATCGTGGACATCCGCGCGGTCAGCCCATCCAGGAAATTCGCCGCCCCGGCGCGCGACCATGTCACCTGATCCCGCAGCGCGGAGCCGTGGACGGCCAGCCGCGTGACGACGACGGTGTTGATCGTCGCAAGCCCCACCGCGCCCCCGAGGTTGCGCATCAGATTGTAAAGGCCCGCCGCATTTTTCATGGCCATCGGGGGCAGCCGGCCCAGAGCGACCTGGTTGGCGGGGATCATGACGAACATCATGGCGAAACCGCGCAGGATTTGGGGGCCGAACAGTTCCCAGAACGCTGAATCCTTCGTCAGATGTCCGGTCCACCAGATCGCGCCGCCGGTCATGATCAGTCCCGCGGCGATGATCGCGCGCATGTCCACCAGCCGGATCAGGTTCCCGACGATGGGTGCCGCCGCGAACATACCGAACCCGGTGACGAACATCGTCTCGCCGATTTGCAGACTGTCGTAACCACGCACCTGGCCCAGAAACAAAGGGATCACGTAGACGGAGCCATAGAGCCCGATCCCCAGCACGAAGCTGAACAGGCAGCCCACGGCGAAGTTGCCATTGCGAAAGGTGCGCAAATCCACCAGCGGATCGCCGTGCGTCAGCATCCGCCAGAAGAACAGCAGGCCCGAACTCCCGGCGAGCACGCTGCACCAGGCGATGGACGCGTCCTCGAACCAACCCCAGCGGCTGCCTTCTTCCAGCACATATTCCAGGTTTCCCAGAAACAACGCCATCAGGATCAGGCCGGTCCAGTCGAACCCACGGCGCAGCGCGTAATTCGGGCGGTCGAGGCGGATCCAGGTCCCGACCGCCGCCGCGACGGCGATGCCGAAGGGGACATTGATAAGAAACAACCAGTGCCAGGAAAAGGTCTCGGTCAGCCAGCCACCCAACGTCGGGCCGATCGTCGGGGCGAGCGTGGCGGTCAGGCCGATCATGACGGAGACGGTGGCGCGGCGTTGTGGCGGAAACAGCAGAAACGCGGTGGCGAATACCGTTGGGATCATCGCCCCGCCGATAAAACCCTGTAGCGCGCGATAAACGATCATCTCGCCAAGGCTGGAGGCACTGGAGCAGGCGAGCGAGAACAGCGTGAAGCCGATGGCGCTGCCGACGAACAGGATGCGCGTGGACAGCAGCCGCGACAGCCAGCCGGACATCGGGATCATGACGATTTCCGCGACGAGGTAGCTGGTTTGCACCCAGGCGACCTCGTCGGGGCTGGCGGACAGGCCCGCCTGTATTTCGCCAAGCGAGGCGCTGACGATCTGGATGTCCAGGATGGCCATGAACATGCCGACGACCATCGCCATGAACCCGGCCCATTCCCGCCATCCGATCTCGGGCGCCGGGGGGATCATCGGCTATGGCCGCCAAGCGCCGCCACCACGGTGCCCCACAGCCCCAGGCGGACGGCGTCCGGCCCGCGTGTATCCACCTCGGCGGTCACGGACAGACCCGCGCGCAACCAGCCCGCGCGCGCTGCCTGTTCCGGGTCGAGACGGAGTTTCACCGGGACGCGCTGCACGACCTTGGTGAAATTGCCGGTGGCATTTTCGGGCGGCAGCAGGCTGAACAGCGCCCCGGTCGCGGGGGCCAGGCTGTCCACCACGCCGTCCAGGACCGCGCCGGGTTCGATGTCGGCGCTCAGCCGGACTTTTTGTCCGGGACGCAATCCCCGAAGTTGGGTTTCCTTGAAGTTGGCGATGACGAACAAATGCTCGGGCAGGGGCGACAGCGCCAGCAACTGGGTGCCCGGCGCGACATGCTTGCCAACCTCTGCCGCGCGGTTGCCAACGATGCCGTCGAAGGGCGCGCGGATGGTGGTATGGGCGAGATTGTTCGCGGCCAGAGCCAGTTGCGCCTCCGCGCCGCGCTGGCGGGCCTCGGCCTGGCGCATTTGCGCGGTCAGCACCGCGATCTGATCGTTCGCCGCTGTCTCCTGCGCGATCGACAAGCCAAGCATTGCCGCGGCCTTGCGGCTGTCCGTCAGCGCGAGATCGTTGGCCTGCTGCGACGACCAGCCCCGTGCCCGCAGCGTGGTGGAACGTTCGGCGTCCAATGCGGCGCGCTGTTGCTCGGCGGTGGCATTGGCGCGGCTGGCGGCGGTCGCGGCCAGATTGCTGCGCTGCCACGCGACCTGCGCATGGAACGTGTCCACCGCAGCGCGGGCCTCCGCGACGGCAGCCTCCGCTTGTTGCGTCCGGGCGGTCCAATCGGCGGGATCGAGCGCGATCAACGGGTCGCCCTTTCGTACCCGCTGGTTATCGGCCACCAGAATCGCGGCGACGTCCCCATCGATCCGCGGGCTGAGCACGGCGATGTTGCCCTGAATGTAGGCGTTGTCGGTGCTTTCGATCCAGCGCCCCTCCGCCATCCACCACGCCCCGGTCGCGACGGCGGCGCACGCAAGCAACACGACGGCTGGAATGGCCAGCAACCGGCGGCGCGAACGCCGCGCCGGCGGCTCGGCGTTTGTGGTCGCCGTCTCCGTCTCTGGGGCCGGCTTTTCCAGGATCGCGTTCATGTCTTGGCTCCGGGACCGATGGCGGGTCCTGGCCGCAACATGGGGGGCACGATGGCACGGGTCAAGAGTAGACTGAACGGTTCAGTCCAGTCTTGCGCGCAGGGCAGATACGGTGCATTCACGGGCATGGCCATGTCCGAGGAAACCGAATCCCCCAAGCGCCGCGCGATTTTGGCGGCGGCGACGGACTTGTTCGCGGCCCGGGGATATGGCGCGGTCAGCATGGAGGCGATCGCCCGCGCGGCCGATGTTTCCAAGGCGACGCTGTACGCGCATTTCGAATCGAAGGACCGGCTGTTCGCGACGATCGTGCGGGTGGCGTGCCAGGAAAATATCCTGGCCTCGATCGAACCCGCTTACGATCCACCGAACGGGGAGCCGAACGCGGGACCAGACGGGGATATGGACATCGGCGCGGTTCTGCGCGGGATCGGTGGACGGATCCTCCGGTTCTTCCTGGCCCCGCGGACGCTGGCGATTCAGCGGCTGGTGGTGGCCGAAAGCGTCCGGTTTCCTGAACTCGGGCTGGCGTTCTATGTGAACGGACCGGCGGCGAGCCGGGCGCGTCTCGCCGCATGGATGGCGGCACAGGCGTCGCTGTGTGTGCCAGAGCCTGACGTGGCCGCCGATCAGTTTCTGGGATTGTTGCGAACCGGCTTGTTCAATCGCGCGACCATGGGGATTGGACCGGCACCGGACGAGGCGGAGATCGACGCCGCGATCGCCGCCGCGGTCGGGACATTCCTTCGCGCCTTCGGATCGGCGGCCGGGTAGCACCCTGTGCCAGAGCGGCGACCCGGCGGCATAAGCCGTCACGTCGGGTACTGCCATCGTAAACCCGGCCTCTATTGCGGGCAGGTCCGAACCCAGCGGTCGATCGATATGAACGCCCGCGTCCCAGGGACCGCCCAGCAGGTCCTTAGGCGACGCACAACAATAACTGCTCCGTTTGGCGCACCGCCACACCCCGTCATGGTCCGCGAAGGCGGACCATCCACGATTTGCGGTGCTGGACTGGTAAAAGACGTGGATGGTCCGCCTTC
>JAYWAX010000683.1:0-2960 GCA_043782125.1 Acetobacteraceae bacterium
GATCTGTTCCTTTGCGCCGGAGGCATCTCCGGGTAGGACTGGCTCCGGTAAACGGGCGGGTCCAGCTTATGGCGTTTCGAGGGAATAAGAGGCAACCTAAGGGTCTTGGCGCCGTCATTCAAGGACGCGGCGCATGGGCGCGCGCGATTGCCGCTTTATGCCTGGCCGGTCTGGGCGGCTGCGAGAATCGGCACACGGTTGGTCCCGAAGCCTGGTGGCACAGCGCGATCGGCGGCAAGATCGCGGCGGAACGCCCGCCGGCGCCGGGCGACAAGGACCCATTTCCCGCGCTCGCCTCCGTCCCGCCACGGCCGCCGATGCCGGATGTGGCGGCGATCAACCGGATGACGGCGGGCCTGATTTCCGACCGGATCGCCGCCAGCCACGCGGCGGCCATTGCGCCGATTCCGCCGCCGGTTCCGCGTATTGGCAGGGCTCCTGCGGCGTCCGGGGTGCCTGCCCAGGTGCCGGAGCCTGGGGCGAGCGCGTCGCTGGCGGCGATTGGGGCGGCTCCGCCGCCGCCCGCGAACCTGCCGGCTCCCGGGAAGACGGCGGCGTCGCCTGCCCCGGTCCCGGCGCCCCCCGCCGCGACCACGAAAATCGCGTCTGCGAAAGCCCCTGGCATTACCCCGGCCCCCGCGAGCGGCCCGCTGCCGCCTTTGCCGATCGCGGAGCCGCCGCGTCCGAAAATCGCGCCCGCGCCGGCGAAATCCGCCCCCACGCTCAGCGCGGCGCCACCGCCGGAAGCGCCGCGTCCCGTGGACGGCACTCCGATCGAATTCGACGCCCGCTCTGCCACGCTTGGCGAATCCGCGATCGCGCGGGTGAACGAAGTCGCGGCAGCCCGTGGCGCGCGCGGCATCGCGGTCACCGGGTACGGCGACGCGCGCGCCTCCGACCCGTTCACGCAGTCCGAGGCGTTGGACCTCGCGCTGCGCCGTGCGCAGACGTTGGCGACGGCTTTGGTCGCGCAGGGGGTGCCGAATGCGTTTCTTCGCGTGAATGCCGAAGCGGCGGGTCGCGGCGCGAGTCTGCGTCTGCTACAATAGGTGTTCGTCCACCGCTTCATCCCACGAACCCCACCCCTTTCATCTTACGAACAAGGCAAGTCCATGAGCTCCGAGTCCTCCGGTGAGTTCCACCGCATCCGCCGTCTGCCGCCGTATGTTTTCGCCGAGGTCAATTCGGCAAAGGCAAAGGCCCGCACGGCAGGGGAGGACATCATCGATCTCGGCATGGGCAATCCGGACAGCCCGACGCCACGGCATATCGTCGATAAGCTGATCGAAACCGTCCAGGACCCGCGCTCCCACCGCTATTCTGTCAGCCAGGGCATTCCCGGGTTGCGCAAGGCGCTGGCGACCTATTACCAGCGCCGGTTCGATGTCGGTCTGAACCCGGATACCGAGGTCGTGGCGACGCTCGGGTCGAAGGAGGGGCTGGCGAACCTGGCCTCGGCGATCACATCGCCGGGCGACACAATTTTGGTGCCGAACCCGTCGTATCCGATCCATCAGTTCGGCTTTATTATCGCGGGCGCGGGCGTGCGGTCCATTCCCGCCACGCCGGACGACGAAATGCTGCGCGCGCTGGACCTGGCCGTGCGCCATTCGATCCCGAAGCCGACCGCGTTGATCGTCAATTTTCCGTCGAACCCGACCGCTTATTTGGCCGATCTGGATTTCTACCGGGAAATCGTCGCCTTCTGCCGCCGCCACGAAATCTGGATCATGTCCGACCTGGCTTATGCCGAGATCTACTTCGACGAGTCCAAGCCACCGCCCTCGATCCTTCAGGTGCCCGGCGCCAAGGACATCGCGGTCGAGTTCACATCGCTGTCGAAGACCTATTCCATGCCCGGCTGGCGCATGGGGTTCGCGGCGGGGAATGAGCGGCTGATCAAGGCGCTGACGCGGATGAAGTCGTACCTGGATTACGGCGCTTTCACGCCGATTCAGGTCGCCGCCGCCACCGCGTTGACCGGACCGCAGGAGTGCGTCGCCGAAATGCGCGCACTGTACAAAGACCGCCGCGACGTGTTCATCAAAGGCCTCATCAACGCCGGCTGGGACATGCCCCTGCCGGAAGGCTCCATGTTCGCCTGGGCGCCGATCCCGCCGAAATATGCGTCGCTGGGGTCGGTGGAGTTTTCGAAGCTTCTTATGTCGCGGGCGAAGGTCGCGGTGGCGCCGGGTCTGGGGTTCGGGGAGCACGGGGACACGCATGTGCGGATCGCGTTGGTGGAGAACAACCATCGGCTGCGGCAGGCACTTCGGAACATCCGCGGGTTCCTGCAATCGGGCACGAATGTGCCTGAGGTGGAGCCTCGTACGGCTGACCAAGGGGTCGCATAGGCGGTTGGGGGCGGGGCGGCGTTCCTGTCGTCTCGCCGGTCCTGAAATCACCCCCAAGTCCGCTACGTCGGCGATCACGGGCTATCGCGTCCGAACTCACCCCATCAAGCGAAGACGCGGCGTAATTCCACCAGGATATCCGGCGCCAAAGCGAGCGTCACCGTGTCGTCCGGCCCATGCCTCTCGACGGACGCGTATCGATCTTCGGCTGGCGATCGGTGGATATCCACCACCCGCCGGCGCAGATCGACGATCCACACCTCGCCGATCCCGGCGCGGGCATAGAGGGGCAGTTTCACGGCACGGTCGTAGCGGAGCGTGCTGTCCGCCACCTCTGCCAACATCAGCACATCGGCGGGTCCAGGCCGCGTACCCGTCCGGTAACGATCGGCGCGGGGACGCAAGAGCGCGGCATCCGGCTGAGGCTCGTTGAACCGGTCGAGACGCACGGGGTTCTGGATCGAGACGATCGCCCGATCCCCGCAGGCGAGGAATAACGCATGGGCCAGACCATTCACGGTCGCGGCGTGGTCCTGCCCGATCGGCGCCATGCCGATCATTTCCTTGTCGATCAGTTCCACGCGGTCGTCTTCCCCGAGGATGCCG
>JAYWAX010000684.1:0-2956 GCA_043782125.1 Acetobacteraceae bacterium
CGAGGGGGAATCTTATACAAAAAATCCGCCTGGCGTCGAAAAGGACGGGCCGGGCCCGGCCATACCGGGGCCGCACGGCGCGCCAGGTCGCCCGCGTCCCCGGTTGGACGCATCGCAATAAGGGCGGAGCGTCTCGCCGGTTTCCAGACGCGCCTCTTACAAGAGAATCGCCCCAGGCGCCGCTGCCAGACGGCGCGCGGACCTGAGACCAACTGTCCGAAAGGACGACAACAGCGCGACGTCCCCTTCGCGCCATGGCACGCCCGCGAGCGAGCCATCCGGGGCGGTACGCCATAGCGGGAGGAGGCACGATCCGCCGCGGGAAGCACGCCTCGTCCAATCGCCGGGCCGCACCCGATGGCCCGCCGGGCCAGGACGTGAGGGAGACGCTGTGCCGAGAGCCGATCGTTCGGCCACCTGGCAGGCGGCCAACCCGGAAATCCCGCGGCAAGGCCCGGCCGTCGCGGGATTGGCCGTCCGGCGTCTCTGCCCCATACTCGGCGAGGCGGCGCTGTCGTGCCGCGATCGCCGTCCCGGAGCCGGACATGACCGACTATCTCGCCCCCCTGAATCCCGAACAGCGTGCCGCTGTCGAAGCCATCGACGGTCCGCTGCTCGTCCTCGCGGGCGCGGGAACCGGCAAAACCCGCGTGTTGACCACCCGCTTCGCGCACATATTATTAAGCAAGAAGGCCTTCCCAAACCAGGTCCTGGCCGTCACCTTCACCAACAAAGCCGCCCGCGAAATGCGCGAACGCGTCGCCGCCATCCTGGGCCAGCCCGCCGAGGGAATGTGGCTGGGCACCTTCCACGCCTTATGCGCCCGGATGCTCCGTGGCCATGCTCAGCACGTGGGACTGTCGGGAAACTTTACAATCCTGGATACCGACGACCAGCTCCGCCTGCTGAAGCAGGTCATGGACGCGGCACGGATCGACACCAAGCGCTGGACGCCCGCCTCTGTCATGTCCCTGATCCAGCGCTGGAAGGACCGCGGCCTGACGCCGCCGCGCGTGGGCACCGATGCCGGCGAGGATCAGGGCACCGCGCTGGCGCGGAAACTTTACGCCGATTACCAGACGCGCCTGATTGCGCTGAACGCCGCCGATTTCGGCGATCTGATTTTGCACGTGACGGAGATTTTGCGGACCCGGCCGGACGTTCTCGCGCAATACCATCGTAACTTTCGCTACATCCTGGTAGACGAGTACCAGGATACAAATCTCGTGCAATATCTGTGGCTTAGGCTGCTCGCCCAGGGACATCGGAATATATGTTGCGTGGGGGACGACGACCAGTCGATTTATTCCTGGCGCGGCGCGGAGGTGGAAAATATCCTCCGCTTTGAAAAGGATTTCGAAGGCGCGAAAATCGTCCGGCTGGAATCCAACTACCGCTCCACCGCCACCATCCTCGCCGCCGCCTCCACCCTCATCGCCCATAACGAGGGCCGCCTGGGCAAAACCCTGCGGCCGGGCCGGAAAGACGCCGCGGGCGGTGAAAAGATCGTCGTCGCGGGCCTGTGGGACTCGGATGAGGAAGGGCGGATGGTTGGCGACCGGATCGATCGTTTCCGGCGCGAGGGCCATAAACTCGCCGAAATCGCGATCCTGGTGCGCGCCGGTTTCCAGACCCGCGCCTTCGAGGAACGGCTGATCGTACTGGGCGTGCCCTACCGCGTCGTCGGCGGGCTGCGCTTTTACGAACGGCAGGAAATCCGCGACGCCATCGCCTATATGCGCGCGATGGCGCGGCCCGCCGACGATCTGGCGTTCGAGCGGATTGTGAACGTGCCCAGGCGCGGGGTTGGCGACACGGCGCTGCGGGCGATGCACGATTTGGCGCGTGCGCAGGCCATTCCGCTGTCTCGCGCCGCGGTTCGCCTGCTGGAAGCCGGCGCCGTGAAGGGCCGGGCCAGGCCCGCGCTGGCGGAATTGTTCCAGGCTTTTGACAGATGGCAAAAAATGTTGGCGCGCGACGGCCACGTGACCGCCGTCGCGACCATGCTCGACGAGAGCGGATATACCGGGATGTGGAAGCAGGACAAATCCCCCGACGCGCCGGGCCGCCTGGAAAACCTGCGCGAGTTGGTCCGCGCCATGGCGGATTTCGAGACATTGGATGGCTTCCTCGACCACGTTGCGCTGGTCATGGAAAACGAGGACCCCTCCAACACCGATCGTGTCAGTCTGATGACGCTGCACGGGTCCAAGGGACTGGAATTCGACACGGTCTTTTTGCCCGGTTGGGAGGAGGGAATTTTTCCGAACCAGCGTTCCCTGGACGAACAGGGCGCCAAGGGGTTGGAGGAAGAACGCCGCCTCGCTTATGTCGGCCTGACCCGCGCGCGGCGCCGCGCCATCGTCAGCCATGCGGCGAACCGGCGGATTTACGCGACCTGGCAGACCAGCATCCCCAGCCGTTTCCTCGACGAATTGCCGGATGAGCATGTGGAGCGGCAGGGCTCTGGGGATTACCGGCGGGAGGCGCGGGTCGCGGCGGCGTCGGCGTTTTCGGGGGAGGCGTTTTCCGGTGGGGCGTTTTCCGGGGGGGGCTCTGGTGGCGCCTTCCCGTTGGTGGCGCGGGCGGCCAGGACCATCGACGCGCGGGAACAACCGGAGCGGCCCGCACGCGCCAGTGCGGTGAAGGTGGGGGCGCGGGTGTTCCACCAGAAATTCGGCAATGGCACGGTGAAGGCCGCCGACGACGACCGTTTGGATATCGACTTCGACAAAGCGGGCGAAAAGCGGGTGTTGGACCGGTTTGTCGAGGTGACCGCCGATCCGTGAGAAATCCGGCCGCGCGGCATGGCGCCTGGAAGCGAGGCGCTGCCCGCGGCTGGTCGTGCCCACGCCCGCGATGGTGTACCGCTCCCGATGGCCCGCTCGGGGGCGTGCCATGACGTGGAGGGGGCGTGCCATGACGTGGAGGGGGCGTGCCATGACGTGGAGGGGGC
>JAYWAX010000685.1:0-8175 GCA_043782125.1 Acetobacteraceae bacterium
GTCGTTGCAAATGGGGGATGAGGTGGGCGAGTAGGGGCGCGTCCATATACAACGGCAACAGATCGCGCAGGCTGGCGTCGATTTCGTAAAAATCCTGGCCGGAACAATCCGGCGCGAGCGCGGCGGCGCGGGCGGCGGACGCGGCCCGGCTGGCAAGGCGGACAATGGCGGCCGGCGGCGTCACGATCGCGTCATTCATCGGTTGGGTCTCCCTGAGCGAAGTTTCGGATGGAACCGAGACGGCGGCAAGGGATATACGCCCGCGTCAGACCTGATCGTAATCCACCACCAACCGCGCCGTCAGCGGGCGGGCCTGACAGGTGAGAATATACCCCGCCGCTTCCTCCCACGCTTCCAGCGAGTAATTCGCGGCCATTTCCACCCTGCCCTCCCGCAACAACGCCCGGCAGGTACAGCACATCCCGGCCTTGCAGGAGTATGGCGGATCGCGGCCCGCGCGTTGGGCGGCCTCGACGATCGTTTCGCCGGCGGCCATGGGCACCTCGACGCGCGCGCCGTCGATAATTAATGCGGCGATCGCGACGGGACTGGCCCCCGCCTCGACCGGAACCGGCGCGCGAACCCCGCCGGCGGACGGGGTAAAAAATTCGACGTGGATGCGGGCGGCGGGAATGCCGGACGCGATCGCCGCCGGACGCAGGCCATCGATCATCGCCTGGGGGCCGCAGACGAAGACATGATCCGGCATCGGCATCAGGCGGGTCAGCGCGGGGATTTTATCCGCGTCGAGATGGCCATTCAGCGCGTGGAGTTCCTGTTGCTCGCGCGATAGTACGTGGAACACGGACAGGCGCGATAAGTAACGGTCCTTCAGGTCTTCGATTTCCTCGCGGAACATGATGTCCGCGGTGGTACGGTTGCCAAGAAACAGAAAGAAGCGGCTGGCGGGTTCGCGCGCCAGCAGGGTGGCGGCGATCGAGAGGATCGGCGTGATGCCCGACCCGGCCGCGAAGGCCGCGAACACGCGCCTGGCTGCGGGATCGGGCCGCACGCCGAACCGGCCCTCCGGCGGCATCGCCAGCACGGTGGCGCCGGCCCGAATGCCGTCATGCGCCCATGACGAAAACGCACCGCCTGGCAGGCGTTTGATGCCGACACGCAACGCCGGTTCGCCGGGAACCGAGCAGATCGAATAACTGCGGCGGATGTCGTGCCCTTCGATCGTCGTGCGCAACGTGAGATATTGGCCCGGCACGAAATTCCGGAACGCGGGCGGCGCATCGAAGGTCAGGACAACGGCGTCTTCCGTGGTCTGGCGGACATCCAGGACCGTCAGCGGTTGAAACCGTTGGGCCATTCAGGGTGTTTTCGCGGACCGGCCAAGACCGCCATATTGGTCCAGCATCCGCCCGAACCAGGCGGCGGCCGGGTCGTCATCCGCCAGCAACGGAAACCGGCTGGCGCAGCGCGGCCACATCAGCGTGCCCGCGACAATGTGATCGGCGTAGCTTGGCATCGAACCGCCGAGAAATTCCTGCCGCCGCAGCACCAGCCGCACCGGCGTCAGCGACTCACGAAATGCGGCCAAACGGTCCTCGCGGCCCGCTTGCGCGGCTTCCAAGGTCATGCCAAAGCGGGTTTCGCGGCTGGCGCGGAAATAGGCGTGGTCCTTGGGATCGAGGACGTCCAACAGGTCGCGGATAATGAAGCGCGCGATGCCACCGACCAGGACGGAATCGGCCCAGGCGTTGATGAAGCGGGCGTGAGAGAGGCCAAAGGGGCCGCCGAAAAGGGCGGGCATGGCGTGCTGCTCTTCCAGATACTCGGCGATCGACCAACTGTCGAAAACGTCGCGGCCGTCATCGCTGATGACCGGCACCCGGCCCTGGCCGGAAAAGGCGATGGCGGCCTTGTCGGTGAAGCGCCAGGGAAGGGTCTCCACCGGCAAACCCTTGTGCGCCAGGGCGAAACGGGTCCGCCAACAATATGGGCTGAACCGGAGGTCCGGGTCCGCCCCGGCGAGATCGTGCATGATGATGGTCATGTAAGGAGACTGCGACATTCCACGGCGCGGGTCCAGGATAGTTGGGCCGGTGTGGGGGGAAACGTTGGGGCTTTGCCCCAAGCCCCACGAGGGCGCTGCCCTTCGAGCCCGCCAAGGCAGGGCCCTGGACCCCAACCGATCGAGGTCCAGGGACCGAGGCCCTGATGGGTTTGAAGGGCGGAGCCCAGGCGTTTCCTCAGGCTCCGCCCGCCCGAAACCGGTGCCAGAGGCCACCGCAGAATGTGCCAAGGCTCAGCCAGAAGATCAGGCTGGCCATCAGGGACAGCCGGGCGAAGTCGCGCAGCAGCGAGGCGGGGACGGCATCGGCGCCTTCGGGCGGCGGTGTGCCGGCGAAATGGGGCACGATCGCGACCGCAACCCCTGCGGCACGGAGCCACCAGGCGTGACCCTTACCGGCGGCAAGCCAGAGTCCGGCGGCGGTGGCGATGACGGTGGCCAGCCACCAGTATTGGCGCAAGGCCAGATCGCCAACGGCGGCGCCCGGGGGCCTGGGCGGCAGGCCCAATGCGGGCGCCAGGGCGAAACAGGCAAATCCGGCGAGGCCCCAGAGCACGCCGCGGCGCGCATCGATCGTGGCACGGGCGAACGACATCGCGGCGAGCAGGATCGACGCAAAGCCAATACTGGTCAAAACCGTGGTCGCGGCGGTCAGGCCGATGCGTTGGAATCCGGGCTCGGGCTGCCATCCCGCGTCCGCATGGACATGACCGGCGGCGGCGTGGACGTGCGCGGCGGCTTGTTCGAGCCGCTCGGCGGCGTCAATCAAGGGCACGATCGCGGCGTGACGGACAGCGAACAGGATCAGCCCGGCGGCGGTGCCCGCCAGGAGGGCGATGGCGAACAGGCGCCGGAACCGGTCCATTTCAGTGGATCAGTGGCACGGAAACCCGGTCGCGTGGCGCGTGTCGTGCGCGGCGTTATGCACTGCGTCGATGGCGGAGAAGCCGACGCCGTAAACCATGACAACGCCGAACCCCAGCAGGGCCAGCGCGGGCAGATTGCGCGCCAGAACCGAAAAATCGACGAATCGTTGTGTTAAAGCCAGCATCGCGGCCTCCGGTGGTTTGGAACGATCAGGTCAGAAACACGCCGCCATTCACGTGCAGCACCTGACCGGTGATGTAACCGCCATCCGGCCCGGCGAGGAAGCGCACGGCGGCGGAAATTTCATTTACCGTGGCTTTTCGGCCCAGGGGAATGCCGCGATCGGCGAGCGAGCTGGGGGCCACGCCGGCGGTGGGGCCGCGGACGGTGTCCACCGCGCCCGGCGCGACGCAGTTGGCGGTAATGCGATGCGGGGCCAGTTCGATCGCGAGCGCGCGCATCAGGCCTTCCAGCCCAGATTTCGAGGCGGAGACATGCGCGCGGTTCGGCGTGCCAACATGTGTCGATATTCCGGACAGCGAAATCAGCGCGCCGCCACCGCGCGCGATCATGTGCGGGACAGCCGCCTTGGCGAGAATGAAGGCGCCATCCAGCGCCACCGACAGGATTTCCCGCCATTCCGAAAAACTCATGTCCAGGAACGGGGTTTGACGGCGCAGGCCGGCGTTGCCGACGACAATGTCCAGGCCGCCGAAGGCCGCGACGGCGGCATCGGTCATGCGCGCGACCTCGTCCGGTTTGGTCACATCGGCCAGCGCGCCGATGGCCTGACCGCCCGCCCGATTGATTTCGGCCACCGTGGCATCGACCAGCGCGCGGTCGGCGCGGCCGTTGACGATCACCGCCGCGCCCTCGCGCGCGAAATCCAGCGCCATGGCCTTACCGATATTCTTGCCCGCACCGGTGACGAGAACGACTTTGCCGGCGAATTGTCCGCTCATCTCTTATGCCGCCTTTTGCAAGATCATGTCCGCGCCTTTTTCCGCGATCATGATGACCGTGGCGTTGGTATTGCCTGAAACCACAGTGGGCATAACAGCGGCATCGACGACGCGCAGCCCCTGAATCCCCTTCACTTTCAGGTCGCTGTCCACGACCGCCATCGTGCCCGGTCCCATCATGCAGGTGCTGGTCTGGTGGAAGGTTGTCCCGGCCGTGGCGCGGACGTGGTCCAACAGGTCCTCGTCCGACACCGCCTGAGGACCCGGCAGGTATTCTTCGGTACACCATTGACGCAGCGAATCGGTGGCGAAGAGGTTTCTGGTAATGCGCAGCGCGGCGACGATGGTTTCCTGGTCGCGCCGCGTGGACAGGTAATTCGGCTGCATCGCGGGCGGGTTGTTGGGATCGTCCGACGTGATACGCAGCCAGCCCCGGCTCTCCGGACGGCAGGGGATCGCGACCAGCGTGCAGGCCGGAAACTTGTGCATCGGATCGCCGGTGCGCTCGGCGCTGCCCGCGAGGAACTGATACTGCACGTCGGGACTTTCCAGTTCGGGCCGCGTTTTCACGAACAAGCCGATCGGGCCCGCGCCGGTCATCAGCGGTCCCTTCCGCGCGAATATCCACTCCGCGCCCGCGTACAGGCGGCGCATCCAGGAGTGATAGATTTCGTTCATCGTCACCGTGCTGTCGATGCAACGGTAAATCATGCGCCCGCCGATATGGTCTTGCAGGTTTTCGCCAACGCCCGCCAAATCGTGGACGACCGGAATCCCGCAGGACTGCAACAACCCGCCGGGACCGATGCCCGAAAGTTGCAACAATTGTGGAGAATTGATCGCGCCGCCGCACAACAGGACCTCGCGCCGCGCCGTGGCGTCGTGAAGTTGTCCATTTTGCATATAGCGGACGCCAACGGCGCGTTTGCCCTCCATAAGGACCTTATGGGTAAGCGCGCGGACCTCGATCCGCAGGTTGGAACGGCCCTTCACGGGATTGAGATAGCCAACCGCGGCGGAGCAGCGGCGGCGGCCCTTCACGGTCAGTTGCAGCGGGCCAACGCCTTCCTGCGCGGCGCCGTTGAAGTCCGGATTGAACGGATATCCACACTCTTGCGCACCTTCGATAAAGGCGTCGTGCAGCGGATGATCGGTGCGCAGGCTGGTGACACCCAGGGGCCCGCCCTTGCCGTGGAATGGGTTGGCGCCGTCTTCCTGGTCTTCGGCTTTACGAAAATACGGCAGCACGTCGTCGTAAGACCAGCCGGCATTGCCCATCTGGCGCCACATGTCGAAATCCTGACTCTGACCGCGAATATAAATCAGACCGTTGATCGAGGACGAACCGCCAAGGGTCTTGCCGCGCGGCCAGGAAATGCGGCGGTTGTTCAGCTCCGGTACGGGCTCGGTTTCGTAATACCAGGCGACCTTGGGGTTGTAGATGTTGCGGTAAAACCCGGCGGGGATGTGAATCCAGGGGTCGGAGTCGGCGCCGCCGGCCTCCAGCAAAAGAACGCGGTTGTTCGGGTCCTCGCTGAGCCGGTTGGCCAGCACACAGCCGGCCGAGCCCGCGCCGACGATGATGAAGTCGTATTCTCCGCTAACAGCCACAGCGCCGGTTCCCCCGTTTGGTCGGTCCGCAGTCAAGCGGATGACAGCGTCATTGGCCAGCCCCGGCGGCGGGAGGCAGGCACTGGGGCGTTGCCCCAGACCCCACGGGGGCTTTGCCCCTCGACCCCACCAGGGACACGGTCCCTGGACCGCGATTCGTTGGGGTCTTTGAGAAGGAGGGCCTACACGGATGTCGAAACGTCATGGATGGCCCTCCTTCTCAAAGACCCCAAAAGTCATGGTTCCAAGGGCCACTGCCCTTGGTGGGTTCGAAGGGCGAAGCCCTCGCGGGGTCCGGGGCGGAGCCCAGGCGCCACAACCGCGCGAACGCTTGCTCCGGCCCGCATCCGGTGGTCTATTGACCGGTAGCACGTCCGGGAGGAGAGGCCGCCATGAAGCTCATGTGGTTCCATTTAATGCCGTATACGGAGTTGCCAGAAGACTTCAAAGAGAAGCATCCTTCGGTATGGGTCGATATTCATTCTTCGTTGTTCGATCCGAAGCGCGCGCATTTAATGTACAACGACTTCATGGATGAGTTGGAGTATGCCGCCGATCTTGGCTACGACGCGATCTGTGTCAATGAGCATCATTCCAACGGCTATGGGTTGATGCCCTCCCCCAATCTGATCGCCAGTTCGCTGGCGCGGCGCACGACGGACGCCACGATCTGCGTAATGGGTAACTCCATTGCGCTGTATAATCCGCCGACCCGCGTGGCGGAGGAATTTGCCATGCTGGACGTGATTTCCGGCGGCCGTCTGATCGCGGGTTTCCCGGTGGGAACGCCAATGGACGACTGTTTCGCGTACGGACAAAATCCCAGCCAGTTACGCGAACGATACCTGGAAGCGCACGAACTTATCATGCGTGCCTGGCAAGACCCGGAAACCTTTTCGTTCAACGGCCGCTTCAACCAGCAACGCTACGTCAACATCTGGCCACGCCCGATCCAGCATCCGCACCCGCCCATCTGGATCCCCGGCGGCGGCTCGGTTGAGACCTGGCAATGGTGTGCCGAACAAGACTACGTTTATTGCTATTTGTCCTATTACGGCCACAAAGCCGGCAAAGCCACCATGGATGGTTATTGGGCCGAAATGGAACGGCTGGGCAAGGACCGCAACCCCTACCGCGCCGCCTTCGCGCAAACCGTCGCCGTGGCCGAAAGCAGAGACCAGGCAATGGAAATATATACCGAAGCCGCCGAGTATTTCTTCGGCCGCTGCCTGCACTTCGATCCCCGCTTCGCCGCCCCGCCCGGCTACACGACGGAGGCAACGCAGCGCGCCGCCCTTGGCAGCCAGGTCAGCGCCGCGGCCTTGCGTTCCGTCGCGCGGCCCACCGAAATGAAGGACCTTGTCGATGCGGGCTATATCGTCATCGGCTCGCCGAGCCAGGTGACGGAGCAGTTGATCGATCTCGCCGAAAACCTGAACGTCGGCAATCTGATGCTGTTGATGCAGTTCGGCAACATGAACAAGGCACTGACCCGTTATAACTCGAAAATCTTCGCGGAAAAAGTCGCGCCCACGCTGAAGAAATTTTACGCGCAATGGGAACATCGCTGGTGGCCGAAACCCATGGACACCGCGGCACGCGCCGATATCCCCGCCTTCATGCCGCGCGCGGCAGCGGAGTGACGTGACCCGCGACGCCCGCCGCCGCATCGCAGGCGGCGGGCGCGCGAAAACAAAGTCCAATCATCGTACCCGGTCCCGGCCGATCCACAGGATTTCCAACCCGGACACATACCCCATCGAAGGAACGCGAACATGCCGCGCCAACAGATCGTGTCCCCAAAAATCGGTAAACCGAGCGGCCATTTCGCTCATGCCAACGCCGTCGAGGCGCGCGGACGGATCGTGTTCGTATCGGGCATGACGTCCAAGGCCGCCGATGGTACCGTCGTGGGCGTTGGCGACATCGAAGCCCAAACCCGTCAGATGTGCGACAATGTGAAAGCCGCCGTCGAGGCCGCAGGCGGCACAATGAATGACATATGCCGTGTCGATGTCTTCATCAAGGATATGGCAGGCTTCGACATTGTCCACCGCGTGCGCCGCGAATATTTTCCCGATCCGCCGCCCGCCTCCACCATGGTCGCCGTCAGCGGCTTCACCCATCCGGATTACCTGATCGAAATGTCCGCGATCGCGGTGATCCCCGGCTGATGGACGCCATGCCCTATATCCCGCCGGTGCCCGTGCCCCCTGCGGCGCCGTTGCCCCTACGCGCCTTCCTGCGCGCCATCCGCCAAAACGCCCTGACAATCTGGCCGCAAGCCGCCTATCGCGAAGACAGCGTGTCCCGGAACTTTCTGGGACGCACCAACATCCTGCTCAACACGCCCGACGCCATCCATCATGTCCTTGTCGATAACCATGCGAACTACCGCCGCTCCCCTGCCTCGATCCGCATTCTGCGCCCGATTGCCGGCAACGGTCTGCTGCTGAGCAGCGGCGACGCCTGGCGCCTGCAACGGCGCACCGTCGCGCCCGCCCTGGCGCCGCGTACCATTCCGTTGTTGTGCGGACATATCATGCGTTCCACGAACGAGGCCATGGACAACCTCGACACGAAAACGAACGCGCCTGTGGACATGTTGTCATTTATGCAGACCCTGGCCCTGGATATCGCGGGACGTTCGATGTTCTCGCTGGAAACTCAGGCATTCGGCCCGGACATGCGACGCCTGCTGAACGAATTCGG
>JAYWAX010000686.1:0-8172 GCA_043782125.1 Acetobacteraceae bacterium
GCCGATTAGACTCGGTTGGCTCAGACAGATCGGATGGCCGGCGAGGTTGAACCAGGCCAGAAATCAGCGGGATTGCCAAAATGAGAACCGCTGGCCAAGAAGGGATGCCAAGAAGGGATAACTTGGGGCCTGGCCGTGTTCCGTGATAAAGTTACTTGCGCACCCAGATGGTCCCTCAGACATGCCTCTCCCCGCCCCCCAAACCCGCATGACCGCCGCCGAATTCATCGCCTGGGCCATGGAACAGCCGGAGACGGAGCATTTCGAACTCGCGGAGGGCGAAATTTTGGCCATGGCACCGGAGCGGGCGGGACATGCACGGGCCAAAGCGCGCCTATATACACGATTGACCGCCGCGATCGACGTGGCCGGCGCGGGCTGCGAGGCCTTCATCGATAGCTTGTCCGTCGTGGTCGACGATACGACCGTCTACGAACCCGATGTGCTCGTGCGGTGCGGCATGCCGCTGCCCGACGAGACGGTGCGAATCTCCGACCCCGTCATTGTCGTTGAAATCCTGTCGCGGCCGTCGCGCGGCCGCGATACCGGCGCGAAGCTGGTGGATTATTTCCGGCTGCCGTCCATCCACCATTACCTGATCGTTCGCGCGGAACAGCGGGTTGTCATTCACCACGCGCGCGGGGCGGACGGGTCGATCGCGACACGTATCCTCCGCGACGGTCCGATCGTGCTGGACCCGCCGGGGATCGTGCTGACCGAGCCGTTTTCGCCCTAAGCCGGATAGAGTCCGCGAAGGCGCTGCCATCGGGATACAGGCCGTCCCGCCAGCGTCGAGACCGGGTCAGAATCCGTATTCTTCGGCCATCGCGGTCAGACCGCTCAACGCGTCCCGCCGGATCGCCGTCAGCCGGGTTTGAAACGCGCGCAAATCCCGCGGCGACACGACGTAATGCCCGCCCTCTTTGCGCGACAGTAACTCGCCGCGGGCAATCAGGCGCATGACGGATGGACGGGCGATGCGCAGCCTCGTCGCGGCATCCGAGGGGCTGAGGTCGCCCTGATCTTCCGCCGCGGCTTCCAGCACCGCGCGCATGACCATCACCAGGGCCTGGATCGAGTCGAGGTCCAGGCCGGGCGGCGGGATGTCCAGAGCGGCCAACGCGTCGACGGTGCCGCGCGTCTTCGCCAGAAGTTCGGCCGTGACCGTATCGGGCAGCGCGATATCCATGCGGACCGCCTTTTTACCAGAAAAATCGGAACAACAAGGAAACCTGGGGCGAGCGATGGGGATCGAACCCACGACATCCAGTACCACAAACTGGCGCTCTAACCAACTGAGCTACGCCCGCCATCCAGGGGGCGCGGTTTAGTCCCAGGGGGTGGGGTTCGTCAACGAGGGATTGCGCCGAAAGCCCAATCGGCCCGCCCCTCCGCCGGGCGAGGCCCCTCCCCTGGCGACGCCACCGCGCAGCGCGCCGAACCGGCGACAAGGAAACGCCCGTTCCGGACACAAGGCCGCCACCGCTCTCCCGGGGCATGAGCCCGGGGACAAAGGCGGACCGAGAGTCAGAACATCGGCCCGCCGCTTATTACCTCGCCCGGTGCTTACTTCGCCGTGACAGCCCAGTCGTGGTTGTGAACCAACCCATCGTCGTCGCCGCGATGGACGGTGCAGGTGTTGCCGCCGTCATGAAACTGCGCCGCCTCGGTCGAACCCGACAGCGCGGTCGTGGACGACGTCCCGCCCGAAATCGCCATCGCCACCGCGTCGAAATAACCGACGCCCACCTCGCGCTGATGACGGGTCGCGGTGTAGCCCTCGGCCTCGGCCGCAAACTCCGCCTGCTGCAACTCGGAATACGCCGCCATGCCGCGATCCCGGTAGTCGCGGGCGAGGTTGAACATCGACAGGTTCAGGCTGTGGAAACCCGCCAACGTGACGAACTGGAAGCGATAGCCCATGCGGCCGATTTCCCGCTGGAACGCCGCGATCTTGTCCATCGGCAGCTTCTTCTTCCAGTTGAAACTCGGCGAGCAATTATAGGCCAGCATCTTGCCGGGAAACTGCCTGTGGATTTCGTTGGCGAACCGTTCGGCCTCCTTCAGGTCGGGCTCGGAGGTTTCCCACCACAGCAGGTCGGAGTACGGCGCGAAGGCCAGGCCACGGGCGATGGCATAATCGTTGCCGACGCCCGGACGGATGCGAAAGAAGCCCTCCGGTGTGCGGTCTTCGCCAATGAACGGACGGTCGCGCTCGTCGATATCGCTGGTCAGCAACTGAGCCGATTGCGCATCGGTGCGGCACAGCAACACCGTGTTCACGCCTTCGACATCCGCCGCCAGACGGGCCGCGTTCAGGTTGCGGATATGCTGCTTCATCGGCACCAGAACTTTTCCGCCAAGATGTCCGCATTTCTTTTCCGACGCGAGCTGATCTTCGAAGTGAACGCCCGCCGCGCCGGCCGCGATCATGTTCCTCATCAGCTCATAGGCGTTCAGCGGTCCGCCGAAACCAGCTTCCGCATCGGCGATAATCGGCGCCATCCAATGCGTGTTGTCGGTGCCGCCTTCGGATCTGGCGATCTGGTCGCAGCGGCGCAGCGCGTTATTCAGGGCGCGCACCACCTTGGGCACTGAGTCGACGGGATACAGCGACTGGTCCGGATACATTTCGCCACCGGAGTTCGCGTCCGCCGCGACCTGCCATCCCGACAGATAGATCGCCTTCAGACCAGCTTTTACCTGTTGCACCGCCTGATTGCCGGTCAGCGCGCCCAGGGTTGGCACGAAAGGCTCGGTTTTGAGGAGGTGCCAGAGGCGGGCGGCGCCCATTTCGGCCAGCGTGTGGCGGATGCGGAACGACCCGGCGAGACGTTCGACGTCCGCTTGCGTGTAGTCGCGGCGGATGCCGGCGAACCGCTCTGGGTCGCCGCCGGCGCTCATGCCGTCGGGGAGATAGGCGGGGCTCTCGGGGCGTTGTTCGGGGTGCATCGTCGTGGCGTCCTTTGCTGGTGTGTCGATGCGTCAATCTTTCACATTGCGCCCGCGAAGGCGTAGCGGTATCTGGCGGAAGTCCGTGTAATCCCGTGCGCGGGTTTACCGACCAATCCTCGGATTTTGTAAAGGATGTAAAAATGGCGCGCGCTGTCATTGGCCAAACGGTCCGCCGCCTGCGTAAGGAACGGGACCTGTCGCAGCAGGCGCTCGCCATCCGTCTGGGCATCTCCGCGTCCTATCTGAACCTGATCGAGCACGACCAGCGCGCGGTCACCGCGTCCTTGCTGATCAAACTGGCGGAAACCTTGCGGGTCGATCTGGGCGCCCTGTCGGGCACCCAGGAGCGGAGCCTGGAAATCGGCCTGCGCGAGGCGTTTTCGGACCCCTTACTGGGCGCCGGCTCGGTGCCGGAGGCGGAGATCGCCGCGGTCGCGGGCGGCAGCCCCAACGCGGCAAGGGCTGTGCTGGCTTTATACCGCGCATGGCGGGTGGCGCGGGAGGACGCGAGCGGAATCGCTTTGCCCTCGGGACGCCGGGTGGTGCTGCCGAACGAGGAGGCGCGGGACTTCTTCGACGATCGCGCCAATCATTTTCCCGCTTTGGAAGACGCCGCCGATTCCATCGCTGCAGCTTTGGGCCGGGTGGCGCCCGCCGAGTTGAACCATGCGATCGCGGAACGTTTGCGCCGCGAACATGGGCTGACGGTGACCGTCACCGCGCTGGATGGCGCGTTACGCCGCTACGATCCCGCCGCGCGCAGCCTGAGGCTGTCGGAAGGACTGCCGCGCGAAAGCCGCGGTTTTCATATGGCGTTCCAATTGGTCCTGATGGAGGCGCGCGAAACGATCGAAACCCTTTTGCGGGACGCCGCGCCAACCTCGCCCGAGGCCGGCATGCTGATCCGGATCGGCCTGTTGAACTATGCCGCCGGCGCCCTGCTGATGCCGTACGAGGGCTTCCTCGCCGCGACCGGCGCCTTACGCCACGATATGGAGGCCGTGGCGGCGCGGTTCGGCGTGTCGTTCGAGCAGGCATGCAACCGTCTTTCCACGTTGCAAAGGCCAGGCGCGCGCGGCGTGCCGTTCTTTTTTCTGCGCGTGGACCAGGCGGGCAACGTTTCGAAACGTTTCGCGGCGGCGGGGTATCCCTTCGCGCGTTACGGCGGGTCATGCCCCCGGTGGATCGCGCATAACGCGTTCGCGCGGCCGGATTCCGTTCTGGTGCAAATTGCCGAACTGCCGGACGGCGCGGCGTATGTCTGTTTCGCGCGGGCGGTGTCCCGCCCGTCCGGGCGTTGGGGAGAACCCAAGCCATTGCATGCCATCGCGATGGGATGCGCGCTGACCCACGCGGCGGACCTGGTGTACGCGGATGGTCTGGACCTGGAGAAATCGAAGGTGGGGATCGGCCTGTCCTGCCGCCTGTGCGAACGGCCGGATTGCCGCAGCCGCGCGTTCCCCCCGCTGGAACACCGCTTGTCGCTGGACCCGATGACCGCGAGTTCGACTCCCTACCAGTTCGAAATAAAGAAGCGTTGAATGACCCGGGTCACCGGGCGGTCAGCTTGCGGTCAGGAGGCGGCGAAATGCTTGCGTAACCGCGCCAACGCCTCCTCCAACACCTCCGGCCGCTTGCAGAATGCGAAACGGGCGTAATGCTGCGGCGCGCCGGGCTCGTCGTAAAAGGCGGAGACCGGGATCGCCGTCACGCCCGCGTGTTCGGTGATGTGGCGGCAGAACGCCACGTCGTCGCCGTTGAAGCCGGCACGCGCCGCCAGCGGGGTAAAGTCGGTGGTGATGAAATACGATCCATGTGTCGGCAGCACCCCGAAGCCGATCTCTGCGAGGCCCGCCGCCAACTGATCGCGGCGCGCCTGAAGGTTGGTTGAGAGCGAGGCGAAATAAGCGTCGTCCTTCGCCAGTCCAACGGCGACTCCGCGTTGCAAATTGGGCGCGGTGGTGAAGGTCAGGTTCTGGTGCGCCTTCTGCACCAGCGGCGTCAGGTTCGCGGCGGCGGTGATGTAGCCGATCTTCCAGCCGGTCAGCGAAAATGTTTTGCCCGCGCTGCCGATGCGCATGCAGCGATCGCGCATTCCCGGCAGAGTCATCAACGGGATATGCATCATGCCGTCGAAAATAAGATGTTCGTAAACCTCGTCGCAGATGGCATAGGTATCGTGTTTCAGGACCAGTTCCGACAGGAACGTCAGTTCCTCACGCGTAAAGACCTTCCCGCAAGGATTCATTGGCGTGTTGAACAGGATGGCCTTGGTTTTGGGACCGAAGGCGGCGGCGAGTTCTTCGCGCGGCAAATCCCAGTTTGGCGGCTTGAGGCGGACAATTCTCGGGATGGCGCCCAGCATGCGGACGACGGGAACGTAGGTGTCGTAGAGCGGCTCGATGAGCACGACCTCGTCGCCCGGGTCGAGCACGGCCATCAGGCACGCGGTGATCGCCTCCGTCGCCCCGGACGTGACAGTGACTTCCGACGCCCAATCGATGTCGAGGCCATAGAAGCGCTTGTTGGCGGCCGCGACCGCTTGGCGGAGTTCCGGCACGCCGGGCATCGGCGGGTATTGATTGCGCCCGTCCCGCAGCGCATCCGCTGCCGCCTGGACCACGTCGTCCGGCCCGTCGGTATCGGGGAAACCCTGGCCCAGGTTGATGGATTTATGCTCGGTGGCGAGCGCCGACATGACGGTGAAGATGGTCGTTCCAATCGACCCGAGATAGGTATTCGCGCCGCGCATGCGTCCGTGCCTCGTATTGGCTGTGTCAGTCGTTGGGCCATAGCGCGATCGGGCTGGCTTGCGAAGCCGCGAGTTTCCGGTCGTGCCGCGACCTGTAACGCGTTACGCTGAACCGCGTTATCGCAACCAGAGAATCTGCCATGTCGGCGGCCGGCGCGAGAATGAAGACTATGCGGCAAAGGCGGCAGCGGGCGGTTTGCGGGAAATCCGGCTGATCGTCCCCGATGCGCGGTCGAAGGCCGTCCGTGACGAGGTCGCCGCTCAGGTGGCGCGGCTCGACCCCAGGCATGAAGACGACGCCGTGGCATGGATCGAGGCGGTTTCCGAATTCGACAACGATCCAGAGCGCGGATGACACCCCGGGTGCGGCGAGGCGATATCGTCGGTGTCGCGGTATCCGGCGATGACGGCAAACCCCGGCCGGCCGTGGTCGTGCAAACCGATGCCTTTCCGGATAACCACCAATCCGTTGTCGTCTGTCAGTTAACGTCCGAACTCGCCAGCGGCCCGGTATGGCGCGTCGTCGTGCAACCGGGGTCCGGAAATGGATTGCGCGTCGCATCCGAGATCATGACCGACAAGCCGGTCACAATCCGGCGGGAACGGATTGGCCCCGCCTTTGGCCGCCTCCGCCCGGAGGAAATGAAACGACTGGACGCGGCGCTCGCGTTCGTCATGGGTCTTGGCGGCTGACTGCGGGAACCGGACGGACGCACGAAAAACCTGTCGCGTGGAGGAAGCGCCTACCGGATCGCGGGAATCCGGTGTCCCGGAGGGCGTGACGGACGCCGTCTCCGGGGGGACGGTGTGCGGGGCCGATCGTGCCGGACCCGGGCAGCGTCGGATGTTCATGGGCCGCCGAACCGCGCCCGGCAAACTCTCGGGATCGCTCAGGTCTCTCGATCCGCGCCCGATCGTGATCCGGGCGATCTCGGTTGCCCGCGACGCGGCCGCAATCCCGCGATGCCCGGCGGTTTTCGCCTCCGCCGCCGCAAACAGGCGGCGGGAGCGTTCGTCGGGGCCCCGTCCAACAACCGAAAGCCGTTCGCGAATTGTCAATGTATCCGCCATGCGGCGAGTCTACCCTCGCGTCCGCGCGCGAGAATCGCCCCCCCCGCGGACGTCGGGTCAGCAATCCTCAGGCGAATCGTTCATTGGTGGCGGCGCTTTAGACGGCCGGCACGTCATTCCGATCACACGACCAGACGGCCTCGATCTGACATCCGGGTAGCCCATTCACCCCCCAAAGCGGCGGTAAGGCGAACATGGCAGCGCTCTCCAGTTTCCATCCGTGTCCACCATTCAATTCGAGCAAACCCACCGCCCGCGCGCGGCGAATCTTGACCGCTCCGAAAACCATCATAATACGCCCAAAATCCAGGCAGTCGCCGCACTGCCCCGCGCCCACGCCTCAGGCACAGCCCGGTTCAAACCGAGCAATCCCGCCAAACACCGCCCCCCGCCGGTTTCGCATTGCCACCTGGCACGCCCCGTGCAAACCTTGCTTGCTGTTCGTGCCGCCGTGCTTCCACGGCCGGGTGGGTGGCCGCGTTTTTGGGGAGACCCGGGTGACACCGGGCGTGATGCGATGAAGAAAATCGAGGCCGTGATCAAACCGTTCAAGTTGGACGAGGTGAAGGAGGCACTGCACGAAGTCGGTCTGCAGGGCATCACCGTGGTGGAAGCGAAAGGCTTCGGGCGCCAGAAAGGGCATACCGAGCTGTATCGTGGCGCCGAATATGTGGTGGACTTCCTGCCCAAGGTGAAGATCGAGGTCATCTGCGAGGATTCGGTCGTCGAGCGCGCGGTCGAAGCCATCATCGCCGCCGCCCGTACGGGCCGGATTGGCGATGGCAAGATTTTTATCACCACGGTCGAGGAAGTCATCCGCATACGCACCGGCGAACGTGGCGAAGCCGCGATCTGAAACACCGTCGCGAGGCCGCGATCTGAAACAGAGCATTCTTCGCGGCGGCACAACCGCTTTTGGCCCCGGCGGAACCGGACAGAGGGGCTGCCAAACAGGGTCCGCGTGGTGCGGGCTCGCCAAGGCCGCGCGGCCGACGCCGCGTTGAGCCATCGGAACGAAGGACGGGGAATCAAGCGTTATGGTGAAAAAGCCAACCGAAGTCTCGGGCGTGAGCAAGGTGCTGGAAATGATCCAGGAACACTCCGTGGAGTATGTGGACCTGCGGTTCACCGATCCCCGCGGCAAATGGCATCACACGGCACAGCACGTCTCCACCATGGACGAGGACGCGTTCCGCGACGGCATCATGTTCGACGGCTCCTCAATCGCGGGCTGGAAAGCGATCAACGAGTCCGACATGATCCTGATGCCGGACCCGGAAACTGCGGTGATGGACCCCTTCGCGGCCAAGCCGAGCCTGATTATCTTCTGCGATATCGTCGAACCCTAGACCGGTCAGGGCTATGTCCGCGACCCCCGCAGCACCTCGAAAAAG
>JAYWAX010000687.1:0-2937 GCA_043782125.1 Acetobacteraceae bacterium
CTCTCGCAATGGTGTACCGCTTCCGATGGCCCGCTCGGGGGCGTGCCATGACGGGGACGGGACCTCGCGAACGGTCAATCGTTCGGCCGGTTGGTATAACTGGACAGTCACCGAAAAGAAAGAATTCAACACGGAGAACACTGAGGACCACAGAGAACCACTGAGGTTCTTCACGGCGGTACCGCGTGCCCCCGATCGCACCCCGCCCCTGAACGCCGCAATGCTTCCGGCGCGTGAAGTGCAGATGTGGACGCATTCGCACATCGGTGGGATTCGGGTTGGGCTGCCGGCGAAATTCATGCGCCACGATTGAAATTCGGACGCCACCGGTCCATCGCGCGGCCGGACGCACGCGGTGTCGGCGTGAAGAACCTCAGTGGTTCTCTGTGGTCCTCAATGTCCTCCGTGGTAAAATCTTCTTCTTCGTTGAGACCGCCACGGGCCTCCAAAAAAGGTGAACCGCTCAGGTGGCCACGCGAACCGGGCCAATGAGCAAATTCGCCGGCCGTCGTGAGTCGTGCCCCTACCTGGGCAGTTACGGGATTTTTACATTATCGCCAATAAGCGGCGCGCGACGCGGTATTCCCGCATCGGCGCCCAGGCGCCTCACCCAGCCAACCGGCGAAACAACCCGTTCAGCTCCCCAAACGGCATCAACCCCTCGGCGAACCCAAACGCGCCGGTTTCGACAACCTCGCGCGCCGCCGCCAGCACTCCCGACATCGCCACCCGAGCGAACGCGCTGCCCACAATCACTCGCCGCACGCCAAGCCGCCCATATTCCGCCAGCGGGGGCTGAAACCCGCTCAGCCCGGCAATCGCCGCCACCGGAATATCTACCGATTTGCACAGCGTAGAAACCTCGTCCGGATCGCTCATGCCCGGCGCGAGGAAAAAATCCGCCCCCGCCGCCTGAAACGCCTGCGCCCGGGCAATCACCTGCGACAGCACGCCGCGCCCTTGCATGTATTGATCGGCCCGCGCCGTCAGCGCGAAGCGATACGGCAAGGCACGCGCCGCCTCCACTGCCGCGCGCACCCGCTCCGCCGCGACCTCGATCGGGAAAATTGGATCGGCGCGATTGCCGGTCGTGTCCTCGATGGACCCGCCTGCGATCCCACACGCGCCAGCCAGCCGGATCGTCTCCGCCACGCCCGAAGCGGTCGCGGCCCACCCGTTTTCCAGATCGGCCGACACGGGTACATCCACCGCCGCCGCCACCGACCGGGCGTTCTCCAGCATGATATCCCGCGTTGCCAGCCCATCCCCATCCGGCATCCCGCGCGCGAACATCACCCCCGCGCTGCTGGTTTCCAAAGCCGCGAACCCCGCATGCGCCAGCAACCGGGCCGTCCCCGCATCCCAGCACCCGCCGGCCACGAACACGCCGCCCTCATGCAACGCCCGGAACCGCGCCGCTTTCTCGAAGTTGGAAGCCACCATCACACCGCTACCCCCGTCGCAATCGCTGTTCCCGCGACATCCCGCGGCGCATCCGCCCGCCACACCACCGCACCCGGAGTCAAACACGCCGGACACGCCGGACGCCAGGCGGGCAGCGCCGTATGACAGGACTCGCAGCGCCATTCCGGATCGGGATCGGCGTTCGCCGCGCGCCGCAGCGCGTCGCGTTGCGCCAGGCGGCCCGCTTCGGTGTCGCCGTGTTCCTCTTCCTCAAGCTCCGCCCGCAGCAACCACACGCGGCGCTGATCCAGCCCGCCCGCCTGCGCTGCGTCCAGATGCCGTCGCGCTTCGGCCATCAGACCCGCGTCCAGCGACACCTGAGCCAGTAACATCTGCGACTCCGGATGATCCGGCGCCCCCGCGGCCAACCGCTTTGCGACCAAAACCCGCTCGGTCTTGTCCGGCGACGGCGCCAGCGCCAACGCGGAAATATCCGGGTGCGGCGAACGCTTCCAGCCATCCGCCAGGATCGCCTGCGCCTTCTTCTCCCGCCCGCGCGCCCGCAATTGCGCCGCATGCGCCAACACCGCGGGCACGAAGCCCGGATCGGATTTCAGCGCCTGGCGCGTCAGACGCTCCGCCTGATCCGGCAGCGCCGTCAGCGACGCAGCCCCCACCGACAGCGCCGCGCGCGGTCCGCCGGGACCGCCCCCTGGGCCGGCCAAACTCAACGCCTCCGCCCAATCGCCCGCGCGGACGGCCAACTGCGCGCGTTCGTGGCGCAGCCAGGCGGCGCCAGGGTGGGCCGCTTCGGCCTGACGCGCCAACGCCGCAGCTTCGGACCAATTTTCCTTGGCGATCGCGCTGGACAACAGGCCGCGCAAGCCAAGCAGCGCCGAGTCCTTGCGCGCGGCCAAAGCACGCAGCGCCGCCATCGACTCATCGTCGCGCCCGGACAGACGTCCGGCCTCGGCCACCAGCAGCAGGGTTTGCGGCGTATCGCCCAATAACTGGCGCGCGCGGGCGGCTTCCCGCCGCGCATCGGTTTTTTCGCCCGCAGCCAAGGCAACCAGAGCCCGCGTCACCGCCCGCTCCCCCGCCTGCCGCCGCCGCGCACCGCGCCACAACGAACCCGCGCGCGGCACCAGGATAACCAGCGTGACGACCCGGACCAGGATGTAAAGCAGCGCGAACAGGACCAGCAGCGCCGCAACCAGGACCGAGTCGCTGGTTTCCAGGGTATACGGACCCGCCTCAATCGAGACCCGGCCCGCCAGCCCGGAGATAAACCAGGCGATGGCGACGGCCAGCACAGCCCAGACGATGGTTTTCAGAATCCGGCGCATCAACCGTTCCCCGAGAGCGACGCCAGAGCCTCCCGCGCCGCGACCAAAGCTTTCGCGTCCGCGAGCCAGGCGGCCATTTTCTCAGCGGGCGGGCCGGTAAGTTTTCCGGCGGTCAACGTCGCACCGGCCAGGTCGCCCGCATCGAGCTGCGCCTGCGCCCGCGCCAGAATCGCGACGGCGGAATTGC
>JAYWAX010000688.1:0-8130 GCA_043782125.1 Acetobacteraceae bacterium
CGTTCCCCACACCCTTGAATCGCACCCGTCAGCGACCAACTGCCGGAATTTCGTTCACCCGTCCGTCTCCGCCGGAACGGCGCAAACCAGCCCGCCAGATCGGGCAGTATTGGCCGCCGATTCCGCCGGCGCGACAGCCACGTTGGCTTCCATGGCGTCCAGATGCCGGTTTCCCCGGATCAGAGCGTCACACGGATGTTCGCGGTCCCGTTGGCCGTTGTTCCGCCAAGTGTCGTGACGAAATTCTTCTTCCAGGACGCCGCGGTCGCGGAAGCCGTGGTCAGCGAGAAATCCGCGAATGTCCTGGCCAGTTTGATCCGCATCGCCTCTGTTTTCGCCAGGAGGTTCGTCAGATCGGACCCATCGCCAAACAAGGCCGGATCGAATGACGCCGCTTGTGTCTCGATGGCGGCCGACGCCGCCGTTATCGCCGATGGTCTCACGGGCACCAGTCCGGTCACCAGTACGACCGGACTGACCGCGATCGTACCCGGCGGCAAGGCAGGGAATTCTGGCCGGGCGTGGGTGGCGACCTGTTGATTGATACGGGTCGCATCGATCGTTGCCAACGTGGGGAAGCGGACAACGTCGCCGACGATCCATGGATCGACGTTCGGCCAAGCGCCAAATCCGCTATCGGCTTTCACCACGACGCGCTGCACCAGTGTCGCATCCTGGGTGTTGTACGTCGCGTTTCCGTCGGTATCGCCCAGGAAGCCGACGACCTCGAGCGCGTTGTCGCCGACGGCGGTGCCGCCCGTGGTGCTGTCGACGGTCAGACGGAGCACCTGTCTGGTTCCGTAAACGGCCGCAGAAGGCACGGTCGCGGTAATCGCGCCGATCGTGACCGTCCCCGCGCCAAGCGCGGACGGGGCGGTGAAGGTAAAGACCGCGTGACCAGGCGTGGTCACGTTCGCAACGAGTGTCGACCCCGCCGGCGCGCCGGCGGGGACGGCGCCGGTGATGGTCAGCAACGCCGGATCGTAGTCGATATGGAACGTCAGGCTCGTGATCCCGGCGGCATTGGTGAGGGTCAACGGCACGCCGGTGCCGCCGACGGCGTAGTTGACCGGCTGGCTCGGGCCTCTGATGAAGTCCGGCATGCTCAGTTTCGCCGTCGCGGCCGCGGCGACGGTGAACGCGGTCGTATAGGCTCCGCTGCCGGGCAAGCCCGTCCCCTTACCGTCGAGCGCGCCGATCGCGTCCTGGAAGCCATTCGGACCCGACAACAGCGTCAGCGTATAGGTATCGGCGGCGAGCGGCGCGCCGGACCGGATGAAGGTCAGTCCTTTCAGGTCTGCGTCGAACACCAGCGACCCCGTGACCACGCCTGTAACCGCCCCAACAAGAGTCAGGTCCGGCGGGAGCAATGTGGCGTGCCCGGCGATCACCGCGTCGTAAAGATGCACCGCCGCCGCGTTGATGGCGTTGTCGAAGCGGACCCCAACACCGCTGACGTTCGGCGTGACCGAGGTCACCTCGAGCGGGGGTGGGACCAGGACAGCGAACGGCAGCGCGTCGTAAAGCCCGGTATCGTCCTGCGCCGCCGCCGCGACGATGTAGGTATGCCCGCCGGCCAGATAAGTATGGGTCGCGCTGGATGGGTTTCCGACGATCCCTTGCAGCGTGCTGTCGCCCCAGTCGATGAACCACTCGGCGATCGTGTGAAGCGGGTCGGTCGCGGACAGCGCGATGGTATAGGTCTGGCCGATCGCCGCGGTTGGCGAACCGGTCGCGGACAGAACCGGACCCTTGTAATGCTCGCCAAAATTCACTGCCCCGTTCAGACCGCTGCTCATTGTCACGCTCACCGGATCGGCGGTCGTTTCCGTGACATCGGCCTGAACGGCTTCCCGCACCACATAGGTGCCGCTGGCGAGGCCCGTGAAGGTGTAATGGCCCGCGCTGTCGGTAATCGCCGCCGGGTCGCCGGATTGTGGCGTCGAATGCGTCGCGTCGATGAACACGGTGACGCCGGCCCGGCCCGTTTCCCCCGGATCCTTGGCCCCATTGGCGTTGGAGTCGATAAACACCGTGCCGGAGATCGATCCGAGTTGGAACAGACCGAAATTCACGGTCGAAGCGAGGCCGCTGGTCATCGCGACCGCGACCGGATCGGGCGTGGTCTCCACATCTCCGCCCGGAACGATCTCCCGGACCATGTAGGGGCCGGCCGCAAGACCGGTGAAGGTATAGTGCCCAAAACTGTCGGTGACTGCGGTCAGATCGCCCGGTTGCGGCGTCGTGTGCGTAGCATCGAGGAACACCGTGACGCCGGACAGACCGGTGTCGCCGCCGTCCCGCGTGCTGTTTCCATTGAAGTCCTGGAACACCGTGCCGGAGATCGATCCAGGTTGGAACAGGCCGAAGTTCACCGTGGGCGCCGCGCCGCTGGTGATGGTCGCTGAGACGGGATCGGGAGTCGTTTCGACATTTCCGCCCGAAACGACCTCCCGAACCACATAATCGCCGGCCGTCAGACCGGTGAACGTGTAATGCCCGGAACTGTCGGTGATCGCCGTCAAATCGCCCGGTTGCGGCGTCGTGTGCGTCGCATCGAGGAACACGGTGACGCCGGACAGACCGGCATCGCCACCGTCCCGCGCGCTGTTTCCGTTGAAGTCCTGGAATACCGTGCCGGAGATCGATCCGAGCTGGAACAGACCGAAATTCGCGGTGGCCGCCAGCCCGCTCGTGATTGTTACGGTCACCGGGTCAGCGGTCGTCTCGATATCGCCGCCAGGTGCCACTTCCCGGACTTTATGGTCACCGGCGGCCAGGCCAGTAAACGTGTAGTATCCAGACGCATCGGTGACCGCGACCGGATCGCCCGATGTCAATACCCCGGTGCCAGCCTCGTCGAGGAACACCGTGATGCCTGAAAGACCGTTCTCCCCCACGCCCCGCGTGCCGTCGCCATTGATATCGAGGAACACCGTGCCCGAAACAGACCCCGGCACGAAGTTGCCGAAGTCCACACCGGTCACGTCCTGGCCCTCGGCGACGCCGACGGTCGCGAAACCGGGCGCGGTGGTGCTGGACGGACCGGTTGGCCCGCCGCCTGGCGGCACGACCGGACCGGTTGGCGCCGGAATGGCGCCGCCCATGGTCTCGATCGCGTTGAACAGCTTCAGGAAATCGAGCCGCGAATAGCTCAGTCCAGTGTTGGCCACGTTGTCCGCGCTACTGGCGTTATCGACCACCGTATCGCCGCTGACGCTCACCAGATGGGCGAACTCCGCCGTGGAAAGCAGACGGCCCAGTACCGTCTGTGCCAGTTGCTGTGCGAGCGTCGCCGCGCCGGCCATGTAGGCCGACGCCTGGCTCGTGCCCTGTTCGGAGGTCGTCCCCCCGCCCACTCCGGCGCCGGTAAACACCCCGCCGGGCGCGAGCACGTAAGCCAGGTTTGGATCGCGCTGCGAGTAAACCGCGAACTGATCCGCCGCGGTCGTGTAGTTGGCGCTGCCGTCGCTGTAGTTCCACGGTCCGCCAAGATTGCCCGGCCAGACGCTGCCGACCGCCAGCACGGCTGGATCGGAGCCCGGATAGGCGATCCCGATGCTCTGATAATTGAAGTAATTATTGCCGGCCGCCGCCACCGTGATGACGTTCTCGGCCGCCAGTTTCGACAGCGCGCTTCCCAGACCGTAACGCGACGCCGCGCTGGTCCAGTTGCCGCCGTCGCCCAGTGACATGTTGACCACGCCAATGTGGTACGCGCTGGCGTTGTCGGCCGCCCATTGCAGCGCCTCGGCGACATAGCTGAAGTAGCCGTGACCGGTGTTGTCGAACACCTTCAGCACGATCAGGTTGGCCGCCGGCGCAAGGCCCGGGTATTGCGCGTTGTCCGACCCGACGATGCTCGCGACATTCGAGCCATGGCCGATGGTATCGATCACCGACGACGTTTTATCGGCAAAATCGTACTGGTAGACGATCTGCCCTGGGCGGAAGTAACCGCCGATGTTGTTGATACCTGTGTCGATGATCACCGTGGTCTCGCCGGACCCGTTCAGGCCGGCGAACCGCGGATCGTTCCTCGCCGCCAGAAGCTGGGTCAGGCTCGCCGCGTCCGCGAGCGTCGTCGCACCCAGTCCGGCCGGTGCGGGCGAACTGTCGAGCACGACCGGCACGTCCTGCAGGCCAATATTGAACGAAATCCCGGCGGAAGCGGCTGACAGCGGCGATGTCTCGACATAACCCGGCTGCAACACCTCGCCGATGGTGTAATCGCCAGGCAGCAGACCCGTGAAGCTGTATAGACCGTTGATATCGGTCGTCGTGCGCGGATCGGCCGCGTCGAGCTGCCCGTTATGGCCGGCATCGATGAAGACCGTCCATCCCGCAAGCCCGGTTTCGCCGGATTGACGCGTACCGTTCCCGTTGGTGTCGGTATAAAGCGTGCCAGAGATCGATCCCAACTTCACGTCGCCAATCGTCAGACCGGTCACGCCCGTTCCGCTGGTCACCGCGATCGCGTTGGCCGGTGTGGTGCGCTGATAGCCGGCCGGCACGATCTCGCCCAGTTTGACCGTTCCAGGTCCAATGCCGGTGAAACTGAATGCGCCATCCGCGGCGGTCACCACCTGCGCCTCGCCGGATTGGCGCGTCCCGTCCCCGTTCAGGTCGAGGAAGACGGTCCAGCCAGAAGCCGGGTTTTCGCCGGAATCCCGCACGCCGTTGGCATTGGCGTCGTCGAACACGATGCCCGCCAGCGTTCCAAGCTGGAATTCGCCGAAATTATAGCTGGTGGCCTTGGCCTCGCCGGCGCCAAGCGCGATCGCGTAGCTGGTCGCGCCAATCCCCGTCCATCCCGTCTGTGGCACCACCATGACTGAGTAAGTGCCCGCGGCGAGACCCGTGAACGTATAGCTACCGTCGGCCGCCGTGATCGCGCTGGGGTCCGTCCCGGCGACAAACCCACCGGTATTGGCCACATCGAGGAACACGGTCCAGCCGCCCAGACCCGGATCCTGGGCCGCGTTGGTACGCGTACCGGTGCCGGGCGTGTCGGTATAAACAATGCCGCCGAAGCTCGCCGAGGCTGACACTGCCTCGGTCCAACTCCGGCTCATGGCTCCGAAGCCCGTGTTACCGGCGTTGTCCGTCAGACCTGTGGCATCGACGGTCAAGACATAGTCGCCCGGGGGCGACGTCAGCGCGGAAAGACCGGCGATGTGCCAGACATTGTTGGCCAGCGGTGCGATCGTTACCGCCGGGGTCAGGGCCACAACCACGCCACCACGAGTCAGTTGCAGATCGGCCGTGGTAAACGTGGTGGGGTCAATCGGCTTGGAAAGAGTCACATCGATGCTGTCCACCGGTGTGGTGACCGGGTTTGGCGATACTGCCGCGATGGACGAAACCACCGGCGGCGCCACGTCGGCGAAGACATCGAAGAACGAGTCCGCGAGATTCCCGGCCGGATCGACCGTCCGCACCCGGAGGTGATGCGCCCCCGGGCTGTTCAGCGTGAATGCCAGCGAGAACGCGCCGGTGCCATCGACCGTGGCATACCCCAGCTCCGTGCTGGTCGTGATGTCGCTGATCCGCACCGCGTCGGCCGGGTCCGCAGCCTTGCCCAGGAGGGTGAGCGACAAGGTATTGGTCAGACCGTCGGTGGAGGACACACCGGTGTCAGGCGCGATCCTTAGATTCGTGGCGGCGGTTGGCCCGGTGACATTCAATATCCAGGTTTCCGACACCGTACCGGTGCCGGCATTCCCCGCCAAATCGCGCAGCGTCGCGCCGTTCACGGTGATCGTATAGGTGCCGTTGATCCCGGTGACCGCACTGAAGGCGTTGTTGAAATTCGCGATGCGGTAATGCGTCGCGTCGATCTGCGTGACGGTGGTGGCCGACGTCACCGTATTCAGGCCGCCGTCCTGTGTGACCGTGACCGCGCGATAATCGAAGCTCGCAGGGTCGATCGCCTTCGATAGTGTGACGTCGAGATGCGGAACGATCGTATTGCGTGGGTTGGTTCTGATGGTTTCGATCGAAACCATGTTCGGCGCCGCCGTATCGACCGTCCAGGTGTCGGTCAGCCGCCCAGACCCGGGCGCCCCAACGGTGTCCTTGACCTTGGAGCCATCGACGCTCAGCGCGTAGAGCCCGTCGGCGGCGGTCAACGTCGCGAGCCCGCCGATACGGAAGCTGGTGGCGGTCAATTGGACCACCGTTACGCCGGCGCCAATTGCCACGGCAGTGCCGTCACGGGTCAGCGTCAATGCACTGCCATCGAAAGTGGCCGGATCGATCGCCTTCGAGAACGTGACATCGATGGTGTCGTCGGCCGTATTGCGCGGGTTTGGCGTCACCGCGCTCATGCTGGTCACGATCGCCGCGCCGGACGACACGTTGAATTTTGTCGTGACCGCGTTGTCGCCCCGATTGTGAGCGAGATCGGAGGTACCTGTCCCGTCGATCGTGAGACTGTAATTGCCGTTCGCGCTGGTCAGCGGCGCGAGACCGCCGATGCGGTAAACCCCGCCGCCCAGGTCGGAAATCGAAATGCCGATCGGCGTCACCGGCTGTCCATTGCCGGTCAGCGTCAGGTCCGCGGGGGTGAACGTTGTCAGATCGATCGGCTTGGAGAAGGTAACGTCGATGCTCGAAGGGCCTGCCGGCAACACGGATCCCGACAAATCCCCGACCGCCACGATATGTGGCGCCTTCCCGTCGTCGGCGACGAAGTTGAACGTGTAGGAACCGGTGCTGTTGAAGTCCAGCAAATGGATCAAGTACTCGACGTTGGAGCCTGGCGCATTGGCCGGGAAGGTGCGGTCGGTCCGCCAGACCATGCCGTCGATTGGAATGACCTTGCCGTCGGAGCGGGTCACCGACAGCAGTTTTTCGCCCGGTGCCGGATCGGCGATGGTCACATAACTCCAGCCCGGCGCCATGCTGGCCGACAGCGTCTCGCTCGCGCCACTGCCGCTCCAGGCCGCACCGGTCGCGAGTGTGACCTGCGCCTGGCCGCCGTCGCCGATATACAACGACGTCGGCTGGTTGCCGTTGTCGTTCGGGTTGGCCAGATCGTCCGACAGGAAGCTTGGCACGTTGTGATCGACCGCTGCACCGAGGTGAACGACGCGGATCATCTCATGGATGTTAACACTTTGGATCAGCGACGTGCGCAGGCTGCCGCCGTCGTCGAGATGCTTGAAGGTCGCTGTGAAATCCTTGAACTTGCCTTGCAGCGTCGAAATCAAAGCCCAGTCGGCGGTCACCACCTGGCCCGGCACGATCGTGCCCAGATCCACCGTCAACGACCCTGTTCCCGGGTTGTTTTCGACCTGCGATCCGGTGATCTGGAAGTCGATCAACAGGCCTTTCTCATTCTCGACGATTTTCGGTTGCGCCGAGGTGATGGTCAGATTGGCCGCGTTGCCCTTACCCTCGTTGACGACCCGCAAGCCCAGATAGAAGGGCTCGGACGGCTCGACCTGCGGGGTGAAGGGATCGTCGGCGATCACGTCGCGCTGCCAGAAATAATCGAGCTTCAGCTTCGCTTCCGGGTAAACTGTGATGGTCGCCTTCGCGAGCGGCACGTCGAACGTCACGCCGCCGTCGATGTAATGAAGTGTGCCGCCGATGGCGTACTGCGTCGGTGCGTCGATGGCGGCATCCACGGTGGGGGTGAAGAGGAAGCGGATCGTGCCGTTGGTGCTGGCCGACAGCGTCCAATTGCCAAGGGTTCCGGACAGGTTCGACGTGGTCGGGGTGCCGATGAAAAAGCTGTCGTTGGCGGAAACCCCGTCATTCGCGCCGCTGCCTGTGCTGTCCATCGAACTGGTGTGGGTGATGTTCAGCGTCACCGAGATATTGGTCAGCGATGCGTCGGTCATTGCATTGTCGATTTCCAGCGTCCCGGCAAAAGCGGTACGCGTGATCACGGCTTCCTGATCGATCCGCAACCGGACTTCCGCGCACACGCCGGCGTTGGCATCGGACGTGGTCGCGCCCGCTGAATCGGCCGACACGGACGAGCTGGCCGGGCCGCAGCCTGGCGCGGGCGTCGAGTAACCGACCGGGATGATATAGGGAGACCCGATGCCGCCGCCGTAACTGCCGATGCCGCCGAAGCCGCCGCCACCATTGCCATTGCCACCGCCGCCGGGCGACCCA
>JAYWAX010000689.1:0-2932 GCA_043782125.1 Acetobacteraceae bacterium
ACCATCTGCTGGGAGAGTTCACCGCGCTGGAAAACGTGGCACTGCCCAGAATGATCGCGGGCGGGTCGCGCCGGGATGCGGAAAAACGCGCGGCCGAACTTTTGGGCGCCTTCGGACTGGGAAAACGCCTGCGCCATTTGCCCGGCAAACTCTCCGGCGGCGAGCAGCAGCGCGTCGCCATCGCCCGTGCCCTCGCCAACACCCCGCGCGTGCTGCTGGCCGATGAGCCCACCGGCAACCTGGATGTCGAAACGGCGGAAACCGTCTTCGCCGAACTTGTCAGCCGGGTGCGCGACGTGGGTGTCGCCGCGCTGATCGCCACCCATAATCCGGAACTCGCCGCGCGGATGGACCGGATTGTCCGCCTGCGCGACGGGAAACTCGTCGAGGAAACCTGAGGGAGCCAGACCATGTGGACAGCCCGCGCCGCCGTGCTGCGCCAGACCGGCGCCCCGATGACGATCGAAACGCTGGATGTTGGCCCGCTGGCACCGGGCGACGTTTTGGTCCGCGTCCGCGCCGCGAGCCTGTGTCACACCGATCTGGAAGCCATCGAGGGCGCGCTGCCCGTCAGGCTCCCCGCCGTGTTGGGCCATGAGGCCGCGGGCGAAATCGCCGCCACCGGCGCGGGTGTCGCCGATCTCGCGTTGGGCAACCGCGTCGTGCTGTCCTGGAACCCGCACTGCGGGCGCTGCTTTTACTGCGAGCGGGCGCAGCCGATCCTGTGCCGGATGTTTCTGGCGAATGGTCCCAGCGGTTACCATTTCGACGGCAAGCCGCGCCTGTCTCGCGACGCCGAGCCGGTGCATCAGTTGATGTATCTGGGTGGCTTTTCCGAATACTGCGTGGTGCCCGCGCAAAGCGCGATCCGCGTGCCCGATGCGATGCCTTTCGATCGCGCGGCGCTGATCGGCTGCGCCGCGATGACCGGCGTCGGCGCGGTGACCCGGATCGCCAAACCGGCCTGGGGCGATACCGCCATGGTCATCGGCTGCGGCGCCGTCGGCCTGTCCGCCATCCAAGAGGCGGTGCTGGCGGGATGCGGCGAAATTATCGCCGTCGATCCCAACCCGGCCCGCCGCCAACTGGCGCAGGCGACCGGGGCAACGCGGGCGGTGGCGCCGGACGCGGCGGCGGATATGGCTCGGTCGCTGACCCAGGGACGCGGCGCCGATCTGGTTGTGGAAGCGGCCGGACGCCAGGAAACGTTTCGGCTGTCGCTCGAAGCCGTTCGCCCAGGCGGTCAGGTCGTCTGGCTGGGCAAGGTCGCTGTCAATGACGAGGTCGTGTTTCGCTGGGGCAGTCTGATGCAAGAGAAGCGGATCGTGCGTTCGTCCTATGGCGGCGCCAATCCGGCGCGGGACTTCCCGATGCTGGCGCGGGCGTATCTGGACGGGAAGCTGAAGCTGGACGAAATGATTTCGGCGCGGATCGGCCTGGACCGGATCGATGAGGGCTTCGCCGCTTTGAAGCGCGGGGAAACCGTTCGAAGCGTGGTGATGTTCTCATGAAAATCTATGAAGGCGGACGGAGTTTGGATGGCGCCGTCGTGACGGTCGATGGGGCGCCATTGAACCCCCGGTTCGATTTGAAAAATTTCAGCCCGATGGGTTTCGAGTGGACGTACGAGGGCGATGGACCGCGCCAACTGGCGCTGGCCTTGCTCGCGGATCATTTCGGCGATGACGGGAAGGCTCTGGCCGAGACGGAACGTTTCATGCGCAGGGTCGTTGCTGTCCTGGACAATGCCTGGAGCCTGACCGGGGCCGAGATCGACGCGGCGCTGGTCTGAACGGCGTTGCCCGATGCGGCGTCCTCTCCCCCAAGGTCCTGGGCTGACTTCCCCCACGTCATGGCCCGCTCGGTGGCGTGCCATGACGCGACGGGGACGTCGCACTCAATCGTTCGGACGGTTGGCCGTGCGCCGGCAGGATCGGCCTAAAACAGGAATCCCCGGTTGGGACGCAGCCCCAACCGGATTTGTGGCGGTTCAATCCGCGATGGCGGCATAAACCAGATCGCGGAACAGCAGCCGGTAGTGCTCCCGCTGCACCGGCGCCTGGATCATCAGCACGCCGAACAGACGCTCCGCCGGATCGACCCAGAAGGAGGTCCCGGCCGCGCCGCTCCAGTAATAATTGCCCACCGATCCCGGGAAGGCCGCCATGCCCGCATCGGTCCGCACCGCGAAACCCAATCCGAATCCGTGGCCAGGCGGCAGCGTGTCCTGGGCTCGCGGCACCGCCGGTCCCAGATGATCGGAGGTCATGAGTTCCAGGGTTTTGCGTCCCAGATACCGCGTGCTGTCCAGGCGCCCATTGTTCAGCAGCATCGCGCAAAACCTGGCATAATCCATCGCTGTCGATGCCAGCCCACCGCCACCCGATTCAAAAATCGCCGTGCGCTTTATATCCAACAATGCGACATCTGTGTTGGTTTCCGGGTCTTTCGCGAAAGCTTCCGCGATCCGGCCGTGATCTTTTTCCGGCACCGAAAAGGCCGCGTCCACCATGCCCAGAGGCCCGGTCAGCCGTTCCTTCAGAAAAACCCCCAGTGTCTGCCCCGAAACGACTTCGATCAACCGCCCCAGCACGTCGGTGGAGCGGCTGTATTCCCAGTGCGCGCCCGGCTGATGCATCAATGGCAGCGCCGCCAGCGCCGCCGCCTGTTCCGCGTTGGTCTGTTTCAGCCGGGACACCCGCGCCTGGATATAGGCTTTTTGGACCCGGGAATTGCCCCGGAATTCATAAGTCAGACCCGACGTATGCCGCAGTAAGTCCTGCACCGTGATGGAGCGGTTGCGCGCGGCCAACGTCATCGCATCGCCCGCGGCCACGCCCACTTCGGTTGCGGCGAATTCCGGAATATATTTCTCGATCGGATCGCTCAACAGCAACCGGCCTTCTTCCCACAGCATCATGATGCCAACGGA
>JAYWAX010000690.1:0-2930 GCA_043782125.1 Acetobacteraceae bacterium
TGACGTTCGGGTGCCGGCTCAACGCCTACGAATCCGAGGTCATGCGCGGGCATGCGGTCGCCGCCGGGCTCGCCGACGCGGTGATCGTCAACACCTGCGCGGTGACGGCGGAGGCGGAGCGGCAGGCGCGTCAGGCCATTCGCCGCGTGGCGCGCGAACGGCCCGGGGCGCGGATCGTCGTGACCGGCTGCGCGGCGCAGATCGATCCGGGCGCATGGGCCGCTCTGCCGGGCGTGCATCGCGTGCTGGGGAACGCCGAGAAACTGATGCCGGAAAGCTGGATCGCGGGCGCGGGTTCGCTGGTCGGCGACATCATGGCGGCGACGGAAACCGCGGCGCATCTGGTGACGGAGTTTGCGGGACGGGCGCGCGCGTTCCTTCAGGTGCAACAAGGTTGCGATCATCGCTGCACCTTCTGCGTCATTCCCTTTGGCCGTGGCCCCAATCGCTCGGTCCCGATCGGCGTCGTGGTGGCGCAGGCGCGGGCTTTGGTGGACGCCGGGTTTCAGGAAATCGTGCTGACCGGCGTGGATATTGTCTCCTACGGCCCCGATTTGCCGGGACGGCCGCGCCTGGGCCAGTTGGCGCGCCGGTTGCTGGCGCAGGTGCCGGATCTCGCGCGGCTGCGGTTGTCGTCGCTGGACCCGGCGGCGATTGACGAGGATTTGTGGCGGCTGATCGCCGACGAGCCGCGGTTGATGCCGCATCTGCATCTGTCGTTACAGGCGGGCAGCGACCTGATCCTGAAACGGATGAAGCGGCGGCATCTGACGGCGGATGCGCGGGACACCATCGCGCGGGCGCGGGCGGCGCGGCCGGGGATCGCGATCGGCGCCGATCTGATCGCGGGGTTTCCGACCGAAACCGAGGCTCTGTTCCAGGAAACGCTCGATTTCGTCACCGACAACGCGTTGCCGTTCCTGCATGTGTTTCCGTATAGCGAACGCCCAGGAACGGCGGCGGCGCGGATGCCGGCGGTGCCGAAGCCGGCGCGGAAGGAACGCGCGGCGCGGCTGCGTGCGGCCGGAGAGGTGGCGTCGCAGGAATTCCTCGCGACGTTACATGGCCAAGTTGTCTCGATCCTGACGGAAAGCGGTTCGAACGGCCATACCGAGCATTTTGCGCCGGTACGGCTGACGGCGGAAACCCGGCCGGGGCATCTGCTCGCCGGACGGGTCATCGGCACCGCGCACGGCGCGTTGCTGGCGGAGGCGGCCTGATGGCGCTGGGTGGTTTCTTCAACCGGCTGAAGGAAGGGCTGACCCGAAGCACCGCCAAAATTGCTGAATCCATCACCGCCGTCTTCAAGAAACGCCGCCTGGACGACGCGGCGCTGGAAGAACTGGAAGACCTGCTGATCTCGGCCGATCTGGGCGTCGATGCCGCTGCCCGCGTGATCGCGGAATTCCGCCGCACGCGCTTTGGCAAGGAAGTCACGGATGAGGAAATCAAGCAGGCGCTGGCGGAGGAAATCGCCGCGATCCTGAAGCCGGTGGCCATCCCGCTGGTGCTCGATCCCACGCTGAAACCGCATGTCGTGCTGGTGGTCGGGGTGAACGGGACCGGCAAGACGACGACGATCGGCAAGCTGGCGCAAATGTACCATGAACAAGGCAAGCGCGCCGTGCTCGCCGCCGGGGATACGTTCCGGGCGGCGGCGGTGGAGCAATTGCAAATCTGGGGACAGCGGGCCGGCGCGCCAGTGATTTCGGGTGGACAGAACGCGGATTCCGCTGGCCTCGCCTTCGATGCGCTGACGCGGGCGCGCGCGGACGGAGCCGACGTGCTGCTGATCGACACCGCCGGACGCCTGCACAACAAGGCTGCGCTAATGGACGAGCTGGCCAAGATGATCCGCGTGCTGCGCAAGCAGGACGCGACGGCGCCGCATTCGGTGCTGTTGGTATTGGACGCGACGACCGGTCAGAACGCGATACAACAGGTCAAAGTATTCAAGGAGATGGTGGCGGTCACCGGGCTTGTGGTGACCAAGCTGGATGGCAGCGCGCGCGGCGGGATTGTGGTGGCGCTGGCGGAGACCTTCGGGTTGCCGGTGCATGCGGTCGGTGTCGGCGAGCAGGCGTCCGACCTGAGGCCGTTCGATGCCTTCGACTTCGCCCGCGGGCTGGTTGGCGCCGGCCTGGGACCGCCCACCGGCGCGCCCGCGGCCTGAGCCGTCGCGGAAATTGCCCGTGATAAGGGAACTGTCGGAATCTTTTACAACCTTGCGGGCTTACCTGAATCGGTGTCGGCTAACATATTGAAGTCCAAGCTATTTATTGCATGGCACAGAGATTGCATTTCCATAAATCAAGACGCGCGGCGGGCGATGCCCATCGGACACGTCGATTGCCAGGCGCGCGTGGGGACGTGGCAACTGGGCAATAAGGGGAGATTTGACCTCGATGCGAGACGACGATGACTGTTTGCTCCCGCTGTTGGCGTCGAGCGTGGTGCTCCTGCTGGTCCTGAGTGCCGGCCTTATCCATTATCTGCCGCGCGACCTTGCCGTCGTCGCGGTGTCGTGGGCGATGTTGTCGGTATCCGTTGGGATCGGCTTTGGCCATTGCGTGCGGAACGAGCCGTAACCGCGCGCCCGTAACACCCGCGTTTCCTTTGGTGGAGTTTGCCTCTGCGGGTCCCAGGCGGCGCGACGGCGGCGGCCCGGTATCTGTGGCAAAGCCGCCGACGAAATCGCGCGCGATACGCTATCATGCGCTTATACGCGGATGGGCCTTTTCGGGCAGGCATCGAACCGAATGCGTTTCGGTACTTAGGCGACGCCCAACAATAACAGCGTCGCCTGCCGGACACACACCTGCTCTCGCCGTCAGGGTGCGATTCAAGGGTGTGGGGAACGACACCAAGTGGCCCATGAACTGACACCGGCCGTTACATGGCGTCATCCTCGGCGAAGGCCGAGGACCCAC
>JAYWAX010000691.1:0-8088 GCA_043782125.1 Acetobacteraceae bacterium
CCTCGCCGCTGCTCCATGAACGTCTGGCGAACCCAAGGCGAAAGCGACGACAGGCAATCAATTATCCCAACGGGAGGCTATCTTAGTGCCTATGGGGCGTTGCCCGGACCCCACGAGGGCTTTCCCCTGGACTGCGATCGGCGAGGGGAGGCATGAGGGAGGACTATCTGAGACGTTTCGACATCCGAGTAGGCCCTCCCTCATGAATCCCCTTCAATAAACGGCCTCCAAGGCCCAGCCTTGGCGGGATCGAAGGGCAGCGCCCTCGCGGGGTCCGGGGCAAAGCCCTGGCGTTCCCGACCGTTCCGGCCTCGACGCAGAAATACCCCGGTCTTGCCCGGCGCGTCCGGGTTGGGCAGCATTGCGTGGGAATTTCGAGGACACCGCGCGATGCGCATCGCTTTGATTCATGCTCTGAAGCATTCCGTTCCCGCCATCGAGGAGGCGTTCGCGCGGTTATGGCCCGCGGCCACGCTGGCCAATTTGCTCGATGACTCGTTGTCCGCCGATCTGGCGCGCGACGGGGCTCTGACCCCGGCAATGCATCGGCGGTTTTTGACCTTGGCGCGTTACGCCGCGTCCTGTGGCGCCGACGGGATTTTGTTCACCTGCTCGGCGTTCGGGCCGTGCATTGAGGCCTGTGCGCGCGATCTGGCGCCTTTGCCGGTGTTGAAGCCGAACGAAGCGATGATCGAGGAGGCTTTGGCGCTGGCCGGGCCCGAGGGCCGGGTGGCGTTGATGGCGAGCTTCGCGCCGACTCTGGTCAGCATGCCCGCCGAATTCATCGCCGTGGCACCGAAGATGCGGCTGGTGCCGTGCCTGGCAGAGGGCGCGTTGGCGGCCATGGACAGGGGCGATCTGGCGGAGCACGACGCAGCGGCGGCGCGGGCGGCGGCAAATTTGCCCGGCGTAGATGTCGTGGCCCTGACCCAGTTCAGCCTGGCGCGCGCACATCCCGGTGTGGCGTCCGCCAGCGGCAAGCCCGTGCTCACCACGCCGGACAGCGCGGTTCGGAAATTGCAACGTCTGCTGACCCAACAGGAGGCCGCCTGACATGACCCCCGAGGAACTCCGCGCCACCACCGATCGCGACCAGCCGCCCCCCGCCCTGGGCCTGCCCGCTCAGACTTTGTGGTGGGAGGCAAAGGGCGACTGGAAGCGCGCACACGCATGCGCGCAGGAGGATGGGACTCCGGACGGTGCGATCGTCCATGCCTATTTGCACCGGGTCGAGGGCGACCTGGCCAATGCCGGGTATTGGTATAACCGCGCCGGCCGACCTGCCGCGACCGGCGCATTGACGGACGAGTGGGCGGCGTTGGCGCGGGAATTCGCGCGATCCTGACTGTCTGTCGCGACGATATGTAGCAACGCTGGAACGTACGGCGCGGCAACAATAAATCGATGCTCTGTGGCAGCGGAACGCGGCGCATGACCGGCGTCTGGCGTTTGGTGTTCCGGCGTCTGGCGCGCGATCCGCGTTTGGCGCGCGATCCCAATAAATGGCGCCGATATTCACGGGATGGACAGGTTTCACAACTGGGACACGCGCTGCGCCCAACGGCCATATTGACGATTTTTCGTCTTGCCCAGCGTTCCAACCTTGCATGAACCGCAGCAGCCTGTTTTAATGTGACACTTATACGATCCAGATTAGTATTTAATTTTAGACCATTCGTGCCAAAAGGAATGTTCGATTTGATAAAGTCCCTTGAGCCACAAGTGCGCCCGGCGGCGAGGCGTTTCATGGCCGGCCGTCGATGACGGCCTCGGGTGGCGCAAAGCCTTGGAGTGCGCCAGCCTTGGCTGCCCGCCTCGCGGCCCTGAAAGGCGTCGCGCCGCCGCCCGCCGCCTATGTCGTCTGGCGGGCCACGGAACAAGCGGGACGGCCAGGCCAGGCGGGCTATGAGCTTGCGGGGATTGGCGGGCGGCACGACGAAAAAACCTTCGAACATTGGTTGAGCGAACAGGGGCTGGCCGGCGAAGCCCGTCTCGCGGTGTCGGTTCTGGCGATTCGCGAGGATCTCGACGCGTCCGGCAATCTGCGCGAAGGCGTGCTGGAACGGCGCCGGGGCGGCGTCGATGGCCCGTATTACGGCAAGGTCGCGCGCGTCGAATTCGCCGGTCCGGCGCGCCACGTCCGCCGTTACCGGGCGCTGCGGGATGGGCGGCTGGCCGATCTCGCCATCGACGACGACCCCGTGTTGCCGCCGCTCGACGACCTGGGCGCGGAAAGCTTCGCGGGCGAGGACGCTGCGGTGCTGACCCATCTGGGACCCGGCGCCGTCGTGCTCGACCGCCGCGCGCCGTCGTTGTTCGAGGATGTTCTGGGCCTGAGCGGGATCGCCCATGTCCGGCGCCCCGATGGCACGGAAGCGGGCTGCGGCGTTGGCTGGCACGGCACGGCGGCCTTCGTGCTGGTGGCGGATTTCCCGCGCCACGGGCGGCCTTTGCCGGCACCGCCCGACCTGGAAGCGGTGCTGGACAAGACCTTGCGCGCCCGCGATCTGATCCGCCACGAAACCCGGCTGGACGATCGCGGCTTCGGCGTCGTCGCCCGCCGCCGCGGACAACAGGCCCTGGTCTTGATCCGCTGGGACGGCCAGACCGCCACGATCGAACCCTTCCATCCCGGCGAGGACCCGCCCGCCAACGAAGATCAGCGCCGCTGGATATCGTACGCGGAAACCTATGAAGCACGGACCATCCTCGATTGCTGGCGCGACGGCGACAGCGAGGACGTCTGCATTCTGACGATCGATCCCGACCATGAGGCCTGGCGGCACACGATCGACAGCGACGGAATCGAGATCGCGCGCCGGTCGGACAACGAAGCTGCCGCCGCCGTGTTGTACCGCGAACGCGAAGGCGGAACGGTCGAGGGGGCCGAGCCTGGCGGCGAGCCTGAAACTGGCGGATCGGGGGCCGAGTCCACCGAGCCATCCGAGTCCTCCGCGCCGCCCGCGCCGGAGCCGGGAGAACGCGCCGACGCCGCGCCGCCTGACAGTCTGTTGGCGAAAATTCAGGCCCATACCCATGTCGCAGATCTGCTGCGATCTGTGCGTGCGGCCTGCGCGGGCGGGCGCGACCGGCCCATGCCCGGCGCGTTGCGCGAACAGTTGCGCGCGCTGCCGGACCACCTCGTCGCCCTGAACGCGCGCTTTTCTGCGGGCTCCCTGCGCAATCTCCTGGCCCGGCTCGAATCTGGGCGTCTGTCCGTGCGGGCCGCCGCCAGCGCGCTGGAGGACCTCGCCACCCGCCTGGCCGACGAACTGGCCCAGGTCCGGGTCGTGCTGGTGCCGTCAGGCCAGGCGAACGGCGACGGCGAACCTGCGTTCGGCGAGGCGGTGGAACGCCGGTTCCCCGAAGCTGCGCACGACATCGAGGAAGCGGCAGCCTGTCTCGCCGTGCGCCGCGCCACGGCTTCGGTCATGCACGCCGCGAACGCGATGCGCCACGGTCTGGCCGCCATTGCCCGCTTCGACGCCGCCCCCAAACCCGTCGAGCCTTCCTGGGCGCGCATGATCGCCGCTGCCGAGGGATCGCCGGAACTGATCGACGCGTTGGCCGGTCTGCGCCGGGTTTGGCGCGGCCGCGGTCCCGTCGCCGCCAGCAAATATACCGAGGAGGAGGCGGAAGCGATCCTCGCCGCCGTCGGCGGGTTTTTGCGTGTGCTGGCGGACCGGCCAAGCCCGGCCGAGGCCTGAACGCCGGGCGCGCACCGGCGCCAAAGCCCTGCGCGCAAGCAGCGCTCTAGCCATGCTCAGGCGCTCAGCATGCGCCGGCGGCGCTCAGGCCTTCAGCGTGAGCAGGGCGTCGGCCACGGTCAGGCCGGATCCGTCGGCGTGCAGAATGACCGGGTTCAGTTCGAACTCCGCCACCTGATCGCGCAACGTCAGCGCCGCCCGCGACAGCGCCGCGACCAGCGTCGCCACCGGGGCCAGATCGATCGGCGCGGACCCGCGAAAACCGGTCAGCAGCGGCGCGGATTTCAGCGCACGGATCATGCGCTCCGCCTCCGCCTCATCCACCGGCGCGGGCGCGTGGACGACGTCGCCGAACAGTTCCACGGATGTGCCGCCCAGACCGAGCATGAGGATCGGACCGAAAGTGGGGTCGTTGACCATGCCGATGACGAGTTCATGTCCCTTGGGTGCCATCTTCTGAACCAGCACGCCGTCGATCGCCGCATCCGGCTTGTGGCGTGCGACATCCGCCAGCATCGCGGTGTAGGCGGCGGACACGGACTCGCGGTCCGCCAGGTTCAGGCGCACGCCGCCTGCTTCGGTTTTGTGCGGCAAATCGGCGGACTGTACTTTCAGGACGACGGGAAAGCCAAGCGCGGCGGCGGCATCGGCGGCTTCCGCGGCGGACCCGGCCAGGCGTTCGGCTGCCGCCGGCAACCACGCCGCCAGCGCCTGTTTCGCCTGATACTCCGGCACAATCCTGGGCAATCCCGGCTCCAGCCGCGCGGTCACCGGGTCGAACGCCGCCGGCAAAGGCCGCGTCAGCGCCTCCGCGTAATCCGCCAGTTTGCCGAACGCGAGGCCGCACCCCCGCAGATCGCTGTGAAGGAACAAACCGCAACCCGAGGCCGCGTTGCGCCCGAATTCAGACGGGAGCGTATAGGTCCAGACCGTCATCGGCTTGCCGCATTTCGCCGCCACCGCCCTGATCCGTTCCGAATCGAGAGACGCTCGCGTCGAGCTGGCCAGCGAGCTGACCAGCAACAGCATGTCGATTTCGTCGCTTTCCGCCAAATGTTCCATCGCCGTCATCATCGCGGGACCGGTATTGGTCCCCTGCGCGGTGACATCGACGGGATTGCCGGAGGCACCGTAGGACGGCATCAGCGGGCGCAGCCGCGCCTGTTCCGCGGCCGACAGTTCCGGCACGATCAGCCCGTGTGCAGTCATGGTGTCGGAGGTCCAGGCGCCGCCGCCGCCCGACACGGTGACGATGCCGACGCGCCGCCCCTTGGGCAGCGGGCAGGTCAGGACCACGCCCGCGATGGCGACGGCCTCGTCCGGGTCTTCCGCTTCGATGACGCCGTAACGTTCGAACACGGCGCGATAAGCGGTGTGGGAGCCCGAGAGCGACGCCGTGTGCGACGCCGTGGCGCGGGTGCCGGCGGCAGAGCGGCCGACCTTGATCGCGATCACGGGCTTGCCCAGGCGGCGGGCTTTTTCGAGGGCGGCGACGAATTTGGGGCCGTCGCGGACGGCTTCGCAGAACAGCATGACGGCGTTCGTGTGCGTGTCCTCGATCATGTAGTCGAGGAAGTCGGCCATTCCGAGATCGGCCTCGTTGCCGGTGGAGATGACATAGCTGAACGCCAGACCCGCGGCTTTGCCGCGATTGAACAGCGCGAAGCCGATGCCGCCGGACTGCGCGATCACGCCGATGCGTTTGGGCGAGACGTAGATGGCGTTCGGGTCTTCCTTGGTTTCCACTGTCGGGCTGAAGGTCGTGGCGACTCGGCCCAGGGCGTTGAAATAGCCCTCGCAGTTGGGGCCGCAGGCGCGGATGCCGTATTTTTCCGTGATCGCGACCAGATCGGCCTGCATGCCGCCGGCGGCGCCGCCTTCTTCGGCGAACCCGGACGAAATAATCAGCGTGTTTTTGACGCCCGCTTTGGCGCATTCCTCTACGGCGGCCGCGACTCCGGCGGCGGGGATGGCGATCAAAGCGAGGTCGATGGACCCGCCGGCGGCGCCGATGGAAGGGTAGCAGGGCAGGCCGGCGATGTTCTGGTAGCTGGGATTGATCGGCAGAATGCGGCCGGGGAAGCCGTTTTCGCGCAGTTGGTGCAGCAGGCGGCCGCGGATGCGATGCAGGTCAGGCGAGGCACCGAGCACCGCGATGGATTCGGGCCAGAAGAAGCTGTGCAGCTTGTGGGCGGTCATGAATTTCGGCCTTTGTCGTTGGGCGGCGGCCGGGTGTGGGGACCACCGCGATCCGGTGCGCCGGATCGATTGGGGCCGATTTTAGCACCAGGAGCGGGGAGGGACAGCGCGGGTGGCGATTGATCCCTGGCGCCGGCCGGCGGGGACGCCGTTCTTTGCACGACGCCGTGCCGCGAAATCATTCAAAAATTACCGTATTCGATGACAGAGTGCGGCGCGAATACACAGAATTCTACGTATTTTCTGCCACCGTGTTTGCGCAGTATCGCCGCATATGTCCGTCGTGGCATGGCTGATCGCGCCGCGCCACAATAAAGGTGCCGCAGCGTGCTGAGGCGACGGGTGTTGAACTCATTTGACTCGTGGCGAAGCCTTTCCCTCGACGTCCTGGCGCGGCTCGATCGGGCCATCGGCCGCGGCTTTTGGACGCAGAGGGTTTGCGCAACCGATGGTTTACACTTTCGCGTAGGCGTTCCACCCCCGATGGCCCGCTCGGGGACGTGCCACGACGTCGCGAGAGATCAATCTTTCAGATGGCTGGTGTTATTCGAGGGTAAAGCCGACCTTCAACGTCACCTGATATTTATTCACCTTCCCGTCTTCGATGCTGCCGCGAATTTGCGCGACCTCGAACCAGCCAAGATGGCGCAGCGACGTTGACGCTTTGGCGACCGCGCCCTCGATCGCTTTGGAGATGCTTTGTTCGGAGGTTCCGACAACCTCGACAACCTTATATACGGTGTTTGCCATTATATCCTCCCTTTGGGACTGTTCGAGACCGGAACGAGCGTCCCCTGCGTTGTCGCGACGGCCCCGGGCTGGATATCCAGCGCGAAACCTGTCCGGCCAAAGACAGAGTATCGCGAATTTCCAAAAGAACCAGCTTTTCGCGCGACCGGACTGCAATTCGTAATTATCTTCCGGTCATCGCCGCGATTCTCGGCAAATGTTGCGCCCCTGGGGAATCCGGACGGAAGCAGCGCGGGGCCACCGCGCCGATCGACGTAAGAAAACGAACGGCGGCGATAACCGGCGCCGCGTATGGCATCGCCGGCCGGCTGTGGGCGCGTTCACGGTGGGACCATGGCGGCAACAAACCGCCGCCCGATCCTCTGGATGGCGCCACAACGGGCCGGCGATTCGAAAGGCTTCGATTTTATGGAATTGAATCGCGTTCCCCGGTGATCCGCGCGGCCCAGGGGTGCGTAACCGTCATGCACGAAAGTCGTGCCCGAACCGCCGGGAGGGAAGTACATGAAGCCATATATCAGTTTTGCCGCGCTGGCGTTCGTCGCGTTGGCGTCGCCACTGGCGCGGGCGGCGGATACGATGACGATCTCCATTCCGCGATTGCCCGACATTCCGTATTTCGAAAGCGGGAAATTGCTGGCGACCGGCGGCGTATCGAATGTCGAGGGTGCCGGTGGCGGCGGCATTTCCACATGGGCGTTGATCACCGGTTATGGCACCAAAGACGGCGTCGGCGGCAACGCGCACTTCACTTATCTTCCTTTGTCGAATTACACCGTTCGCTCGACCGGCGCGGCGATCGGGTTCTTCAACCGGGTCGAGGTCTCTTATTCCCATCTTTGGTTCGATACCGGCAGCACCGGGGCGAAGCTTGGACTTGGCCGGGGTTTCACGTTCGAACAGGACGTTGTTGGGGTGAAAGCGCGCATTTTCGGCGATATCGTTTACGATCAGGATACCTGGTTGCCGCAGGTTTCCGCCGGCGCGGAATACAAGACCACGAACCAGGCCAATGTCCTGCGGGCAATCGGGGCGCGGGATAATCAGGGCGTAGATTTTTATGTCGCCGCGTCCAAGCTGTTTCTGGGACAAAGCCTGTTGGTGAATGCCGCGGTGCGGATGACTCGCGCCAATCAGATTGGCATTCTGGGTTTTGGCGGGCCCAGGGGAAATAGTTACGAACCGCAACTGGAAGCATCGGTTGCTTATCTGGTCGCGAAAAACGTCGCAATCGGCGGCGAATACAGAACCATGCCAAGCAATCTCGGCTTTACCAAAGCGAGCGACTGGAAAACTGCTTATGTCGCGTGGTTCATCAGTAAAAACGCCTCCGTCACCGTCGCTTATGCCAATCTTGGCACGATCGCGACGTTCAAGAACCAGCAAGGTGTCTACCTTTCCGCACAGATCGGCTTTTGATTGGGCCAGGAGG
>JAYWAX010000692.1:0-8080 GCA_043782125.1 Acetobacteraceae bacterium
GGCTCATCGCGATGGGCAACGGCAACGACACGATCCGCGCGATGGGGGCCGGCAACGACACGATCTCCGTGGGCACGGGTAAGCATGCCATTCAACTCGGGGCGGGCCGGTCAATCGTCACGACGGAGGGATCGGACACGATCCTCGCGTCTAACGGACAGGAGACCGTCGATGCGAGCGGGTCCGGCGGCGCGCAAGTCATTTACGGGAACGCAAGCAAGCTGTTTTTCGTGGCGGGCGACGGACCCGCGACCGTGTTCGGAGGGTCGGGAAGCGACACGGTGTTCGGTGGCGGCGGGCGGGAACTCCTGTTCGGCGGGTCCTCCGGTCACAATTTCCTTCAGGCGGGCGGCGGCGAGGCGACCTTGTTCGGCGGCGGCGATGGCGACCAGCTTTACGCTGGCGGGGACGAGGCGCAGGCGCTGCATGCGGGATCGGGGAACGAAACCTTGTTCGGCGGTTTCGCGTCCGGAAACGATTCGTTTTACGGGGGCTCTGGCCGGGACCAGATTTTCGGCGGCGCCGGGGAAAACACGTTCGTGGCAGGTAGCGGCGCCGCGACGGTGACGGCGAGTCCCGGTTCCGGCAATCTGTTCGAATTCATCTCTGGTCTCGGAGGGGGACAGGAACTGGTGCTTGGCCTGACCGATCCATCGCAAGTCCGGATCGATCTGCGCGGTTTCGGAGAAAACGAAGGCTCCTGGGCGTTGGCCCGGCAGGTCCGATCGAGCGACGGGGTCACGATTTCCCTGTCCGACCATACCAAGGTGACGTTCCAGAATATTTCTGGGCTGACACGGTCGAATTTCGCTGCATCCGGCGACGAGAGCAACTGCGACGACGGCTTCCACCTTCCGCGATCGGGTGGCGACCGCTGACGCGAAAGCAAGACCTTGGACCAACTGGCCAAACGTTTGACTCTTGGCGAGGCATCTCCCCCACGATAGAGCCCGACTCGATCGGGCCATCGGGAGTTGCACGGCGATTGGACAAAGGGCGCTTGCCGCGGACGATCGCAGCCACTCTCGAAATGATGTGCCGCTGCCGATGGCCCGCTCGGGGGCGTGCCATGACGGGGCGAGGACGTCGCGAACCGTCAATCGTCCGGGCGGTCGATATTGACATGCCCGAGGGGTGGAGTGCCCCTCGTGCGCCTTCATCCCACTGGCGCCTTTATCCCACTGGCACTTTTATCCCACTGGCACTTTTATCTCATTGGCGCCGTCATCCCTCTGGGCGTTGGCGCGAAAACGCCTCCCTGTCGGCAGGCACATCGATGTGCGCGGCGAGCCTGTCCCATAGCGCCGCTTCGGATCCCGCGCCCACCTGCGCTCGTTTCACCAGCAAACGCGCGATCGGCCCCAGGAACCGCGTCAACGCGCGCTCGGCCCGGTCGATCCGCACAGGCTCAGCAGCGGCCGGCACCGGCGCGTCCCGCCCAGCCGCCGTCGCCGTCACGGTTCCGGCCGTGGTCCGCGCGGCCCGCACCACGGTTCCGGTCTGACTGGACGTCGCATCGTCCAAAAACCGCCTTCGCGCCGCCGGTTCGGCGATATGCTCGGCGAGGCTCTCGCGCAGCCGCGCCAACGAGCCCGAATTCCGCGCCGCCTCCCGCACCAAATGCCGCGCGATCGGTCCCATGTACCGCGCCAGACTTCGTGCTTCCGTGTCGAGTGTCGCGTCGTCGAACACCTCGCCCCCAGAAGGCGCGAGAACGTCCGGTGCGAAGACCTCGGGCGGCGGCACGATCGCCGTCCGGTCCATATCCGGTCCCGCGACAGCGGATCGCAGCGCCACCGCCATGGCCTCCGCCGTCGCGAATCGCGCGTCCCGTTCCTTGGCCAGGGAGCGGCGCAGCGTGTTGCCCAGACTGACCGGAATATCGGCGACAAATTCCGCGAGATCGCGCGGTTCCACGGTCAATAATTGGTAGGTGACCTCGGTCGCGTTGCGCCCCGGAAATGCCCGCGTGCCGCTGAGCAATTCGTACAGCACCGTTCCGGCTGAAAACAAATCGCCGCGTCCGTCGACCGCATCGCCGCGGCATTGCTCTGGCGACATATAGGCGGGGGTGCCAATGACCGAGCCATCCTGCGTGATATCGGATGTATCGATGCGCGAAATCCCGAAATCGGTCACTTTCGCCTGGCCCGACGGCAACAGAAGGATATTGGCCGGCTTCACGTCGCGATGGACTATTCCCAGCGTGTGCGCCGCGCCCAACGCGTCCAACACCTGCGCGACGATCGAAACCGCCTCTCTGGGCGAAAACCGCCCGGCGCGTTGCAACGCCTGCCCCAAACCGATCCCATCGATATATTCCATCGCCAGGAACGGATTGCCGTCGTGCATGCCGAAATCGTACAACGCGACGATATTGGGGTGGGAGCATCGCCCAGCCGCCCGCGCCTCACGCCGGAAACGCGCGACAAATGTCTCGCGTTCCTCGCCATCCAGAAGATCGGCGCGTACGAGTTTGATTGCGACCGCCCGGCCGATATCGGGATCCAGCGCTTTATACACGACCCCCATGGCACCGCGGCCAAGTTCCCGTTCCACACGGTATCGTCCAATCGCAGACGGCAGGGCGCGCGCCATCGGAATGGCTCAGGACTCCAGCATGCGCATGGCGTTTTCCAGACTCCGCCGCATGCGATTGAACGATTGCGCGAGAGTGGCGATTTCGTCGCTGCCGCGCATTTCGAATTCGGGCGCCTTGGCGTCCCCCAGACTGACGTCGTTGGCGATCGCCGACATCCGCCGGATCGGACGCACGATGGCGAAATGCAGCGAGAGGTTCAGCAGCAGCATGGTCACGGCGAACACGGCTGTCAGCCCGCCCAAATACAGAACGAACAACTGGTTCGCCCGGTCCAGCGCGACCCGCATCGGAACCGAAACGATCTGCGCGCCCACGACCTCGTTTAGTTTCCAGCCGAACCCGTTCGCGGTCCCGTAAAGATCGACCATCGTCGCGGGCGCCATCGCCGGTGTGGTGTGGCAGCTCAGGCAATCCTTATCGACGATGCGCAGCGGTTTCGCGACCGACATGACCGGCCCGACCGGCGTGTCGCGCACGACGGTGAATTCCTTCAGGGTGGCCACGCGCTGGAACTCCGCGATCAGGTCCGCTTCCCAATCGACCGCGCGATCCGCAGGATTGGTCGGATTGAGCGCGGCCTCCTTATAGGAGTAATCTGGAAACTGCGCGGTCATCGCGCGCAGATTGGTTTGCGCCGCCCAGGATGGCACACTGTGCGGAAGAAAACGCAGGCGCATCTGTTCGGCGAGCAGCGGTTTGATCTCGTTCGTCGTATAACCACGCACGGCCGTGGCCTGCGCGATCATGATCGCTGCCTCCCGCGCGACTTCCTGGCGCGCGTTATCGTGCAGCAGCCGGTACGAGACGACTGCGGCGAGGGCCAGGCCCGTCAGAAAGGTCACGCCGAGAACGAGGTTGAATTTCAGTCTCAGGCCCATCGGGCGTTCCTTCGCGGTTGCCGAACCCAGTCGCCGCGCGCAGCTGGGCACCAAATGGAGGGCCAGGTTGGACGCCCAATGGAGCGTCCGGCGGATTCATCTGTTACCGGTCACCAGGCGGGACGCCTGCTCGCCGGTCAATCGTCCCGTCGGCGCCGCGCCGAGACCGGTCTGAAATCGTTCGATCGCAATGCGCGTCGCGGCGCCGAAAACGCCATCGATCGCACCCTTGTAGTATGATAACCGCGCCAGCGCGATTTGTAATTCGCGGCGGTCCAGTTCGGTCATGCGGTCTTCATCGGGAAACATGGCCATGGGCACCGCCTTCGCGGGCGCCATAGTTGACACCGGCGGTTCGGTGCCACCGGCGGGAGGGACACCGGCAACGATGGGGGCCACCGGCCTGGGACGCGGCGCACCCGCGAGGTAGCCGGGCGACACCGGCATACGGACGGCCACCGGCACGCCCGCGGCGGTCATCGCATCCACAACCCGGTTCATCGCGCCGTCCGTACGCACGACCGGTCCCGCCAAGGCGGCGGCAAGCGCGGCGGCAAGCGGCGTCGGCCCGTCGCTCAGGGGCTTTTCCGCCACCGCGATGGTGCCCACGCCCTCGGGCAGCGGCACTGTGGTCAGTGTTTCGAGCGCCATGGGTGCGGTCGCGCCGGGCATCGGAACCATGTCGAACACGGCGGCCCCGGCGAGCCCGTCTCTGGCCAGCGCGTTCATCAAGGATTTCACCAAAATCCCCTGTGTCAGCATGTCGGACGGGCGGGCGATCCGCGCCGTGACCGGCAAAAGAAACAGGCGGTCGTTGAAACCCGCGCCATAACCGCAAACATAAAGGAACGCGGTGCGCCGTCCCGCAGCGACCCGCCCAGAGAATTCTCCGATCCCCGCGTCGATCGCGCCAGCCGAGGCGTCCAGACGTTCCGTGACCTCGAATCCCAGATTTCTGAGTGTCGCCGACACGAGATTGGCCGAACGCGCGCAGGCCGGCTGCCCCGCCAACGCCGTATAGGTCGCGGCGCCAATCACCAGCGCCGCGCCTGGCGGTTCCGCCTCGGCGGCCCATGCAACGCGCGTGGCGCCCGACGCCAGCAACAGACAGAACGCCACACGCGGGAGCGCGGCGCGGATGCGGTTTGGCTTCATCCGCGTACCTTATGCGCGTAACCCGGCGATCGCCAGCCTGTTACCGCGCGATCGCGTTCACGCCGGGACGCGGCGACACGCGCTGCCCGCGAGGACGCGCCGATTACCGGTCCGCGGCGACCAGTTCCGTCGCCTGTGCCCCGGTCAAACGTCCGGTCATCGGCGCGCCGAGTTTGATCTGAAACACATTGATCGCCGAACGTGTCGCTTCGTCGAACCGGCCGGTGACCGGTCCTTTATAAAGACCGATCCGCGACAGCGCGTTCTGCACCTCTCGCCGGTCCTGTTCCGTCATCCGGGTTTCATCGGGCAGCACAACACGCGCGGGTGCGCTTGGCGCCGTCATCGCGCCCGGGATTTTCGGCGCTCCGGCCAGGTAGCCGGGCAAAGACGGCTGGCGCTGAAGTTCGACGGTCGCGTCGGTTCCCCAGAGACCCTCGTCCATATTGGACACAAGGCCATCGCTGCGCACCACGCGAACCGCGACGGCATCCAACAGCTTTTGCCCAAACACCGTCGGCGCGTTCCCGGGCGCGATGGGCGATCGCGCCGCGATGATCCCCAGACCCGGCGACACCTTGGCCGGCGTAAGCGCGTCAACCGCGAACGGCGCCTGGTCGCCGGGCCGCGCCATCAGATCGAGCGCCAGCACCGCAGGCATCTTGCCGCCCTGGGCGATGGCGTCGAGCAAAGTCGTCACGGGAAAGGCCTGTTCGGCGACATCGGCCGGTTTGAACGGATTGGCGTTCACCGGCAGCAGGTAGGCGCGCGCCTCGACGCCCGCAGCATAACCGCAGACATAGACAATCGACGGACCAGGATTGGCGGCCAGCCGGCGCGACATGGCGGCCGCAGCCACGGCGAGGTTCTGGTTCGGCGCATCGATCAAGAGATTCGTTTCGAAGCCAAGCGCCGTCAGCGCGCCCGCGATATCGGTGGCCGACCGCGCACAGGCCGGCAACGATGGCAGGCCAGTATAGCTCGTGCCGCCAACAACCAACGCCACCGCACCAGGGTCCGCCTGGGCCGGCCACGCGAACAGCAGCCCGAGGCAGGCCGCGCCCCTTAAGGCGAACCGTTTCGCGCGCGTGAAACAGGATCGATATCGAACCATGCCATCGTATAATGCCGGAACGTCGCAAGGGCCAGCGGCGGGGATCCGCGACGCCCGGCGCCGCGCGCTGTCCTGTCCCACCCCCGGCAGCGGGTGTCCGTTGGGCGGTCTGCCTTCGGCGCCCATCGTTGGATCAGTGCCCCCCAACCGGCACCGTCATCGCGATCGACGGGCGTGCCGACAGGCGATCGAACCAGGCGGCGAGCGAGGCATGTCCCTCGCGCCACCGGAAAGCGGGATTGCGCGCCTCAAGACCCAAAGCGCAGACCAACACGATCTGCGCCATGTTCAGCGGCCCGCGCATCCACGGGCGATCGATTTCGGTTTCCCAAAATCCGATCAGGCGTTCGGCGCGATCCGCTTCGTGGCGCAGTATCGCCGGCGATTGCTCGCTTGCGGGACGCCGGGTCTCCCGGAGCCAGACCGACAGCCCATCGAGCAGGCTCGCGGCCAGGGCGCCAAGGCGGAGCGCCTCCCACATCGCTTCGCCGTCCGGTAATTCGAATATCGGCTTGCCGTCGAGGCAATCGAGCCAGCGGCAGACGACCGCCGATTCTTCCAGCCCCACGCCATCGTCGCGCATCAGGAAGGGGACGCGTCCGGACGGGTTGATTTTGTAATACGGGCTGTCGTCCGACCGGGTCAGCGCCGGCACGATTTCGACCCGGGCGTCCAGTTGCTTTTCGATGACCACGATGCGGGCAATCCGCGCATAGGGCGAACCAGGAGTGATGTAGAGTTTCATCGGATGCCGCCCCTCCCATGGGCCTGTCGTCATGCCTGCGGGTGGGACGCCATTCCACCCGGTCGAATCGCCAACAGGATGCGATCGGCCTGACGGACCGGTCAACCTCCGGTTCCCCGCCGCCCAGAGCCCCGCTGACTCGCACCCGGCACACCGTCATGCCGGAAAAACCACGCCGGGTCCCCGTCCGCGTTCACCATTTCTTCATCAACAACGCGCAGAACACGCCTGACCACACTTGGCGGGAGAGACTTTCATGCGCCCAGGCGCCGCCGCGCGCTTCGATATCGCGCTCGCTCACCACCAGGCCGGGCGGCCCGCCGAAGCGCGTGGGCTTTACCGCGACCTGCTCACTCTTGACCCGGACCACGCGGAAGCGTCGCATCTGCTCGGACTGATCGTGGCGCAGGAAGGCGACCCCGCGACGGGCGCCGCCATGATCCAGCGCGCAATGGCGCTGACGCCCGGGCGCGCACCGCACCGCAACAGCCTCGCTTTGGTCTGGCGCCTTCTGGGCCGGCACGAGGACGCTGTCGTGGAATATCGCGCCGCCGCCGCGCTGCGCCCGGACTCTGCGGAAATCCGCAACAATCTCGCCGCGACCCTGTTGTTCCTGGGGCACCGTAGGGAGGGTCTGGCGATGTATCGTCAGGCCGCGGCGCTGGCCCCGGAAACTGCGGATATCTGGCACAACCTGGCCTGCGCCCTGGACGCGCCGGACGATGCGGAGGAAGCCGAAACCTGCTTCCGCCGCGCCATTGAGACGCGCCCGGACTTCGCCCCCGCCATCGCCAGTTTCGGCCGATTTCTTCTCACCCGCGCCCGCTGGGCCGAAGCCGAAGCCTGCCTGCGGGAAGTCGTCCGCCTGACCCCGGACAACGCCGCCGCCTGGTCGCAACTGGGCATCCCCGCGCAGGAAACCGGCCGCGCGGCCGAATCCGAGGCGTGTTATCGCCATGCGCTGGCGCTCGATCCTGGCTATGCCGACGCGCATCACAATCTTGGCTGCCTGTTCGCGGGCGAAGGCCGCGCGGACGACGCCATCGCCAGCCACGCGGCCGCACTCGCCGCCGATCCGTTGCACGGCGCCGCGAGACTGGCGGGCTGCATGGCGGAACTGCCAATCGTTTACGAGACCGAGGCGGCCCCGGCGGCACGGCGCACGCGATACCTCGCGGCGTTGGCGCGGTTGGAAACGGCGGCGGGAGACCCGGCGATCGCGCGGTCCCTGACCGCGGCGATCGGGACGTCGCAACCGTTTTTCCTGCCGTATCAGGGCCAGAACGACGTCGCGGCGCAATCCGCCTACGGGCGCCTCGCCTGCCGCCTGTTGCAACAGGCGGCTCCACGGCTCGCCGCCAGACCTCGGGCACAGGAACGGATCCGTCTGGGCATCGTCAGCGGCTTTTTCCACGATCATACGATCTTCCGCCTGTTCCTGGAGGGCTGGCTGACCCGCATCGACCGCGAGCGGTTCGAGGTCATCGGCATGCACACCGGACGCGTCTGGGACGCCGACACCGCACGTGCCCGGACCTGGTGCGACCGGTTCATAAGCGGCCTGACCTCTGGCGAGGCCTGGCGGG
>JAYWAX010000693.1:0-8078 GCA_043782125.1 Acetobacteraceae bacterium
ACAAGTGAAGCGAACATGTATTCCTTCGTGGGCCGCCCAGGACCCGGATGAGTTGTGCCCAGATAGGTTCCCCGGGGGCGATGGTCAAGAAACGCGTGCATGACAAGGTGGAAAAGACCGGCTCCAGCGATATCCCCTGGCGCTCTCAATGGCCCGATCATGCCGGGTCGAGACAAGGAGACGACGGTTTTTCGCGTCCAGCGACTGTCGCCCGATCCGTCAAGGGTAAGCTCCGGCTTATCCCCACACTCAGGCCAGCCAGCACTCATACCAACGGCACGAACGATTGATCGTTCGATATGTCCTCTCCCCGTCATGGCACGCCCCCGAGCGGGCCATCGGGGGCGGTACACCGTTGCGAGAGTGGCCACGATCGTCAACGGCAATTGCCCTTTGTCCAATCGCCGTGCCGCACCCGATGGCCCGATCGAGTCGTGCCATGACGGGGGGAAGAGATGCCTCGCCGAGAGTCAAACGTTTGGCCAGGTGGTTCCAGGCCAGCCAGAAGCTCAAGCCAGCCAGAAGCTCAGGCCAGCCAGCACTCAGGCCAGCCAGACCGGGTCCTTCAGGCGGCCGACCATCGCCTGGTGGGCGGTCAGGTCCGCGTCCGACGGCACGACCAGCCGCCCGGTGCGGGGGCCGGTCCGGGTATAGACCGCGACGGGGGCGGTCGAGTCTTCCGTGGCCAGGCCCAACCCGCGCTGCCGGCCGCCGGTGAGTTCGACGTACACTTCGGCGAGAAGCTTGCAATCCAGCAGCGCGTTATGGGTGGTGCGCTGGGACAGATCGATGGCGAAGCGCCGGCACAGCGCGTCCAGGCTGTTGGGCATGCCGGGGAAGCGAGCTTTGGCCAGGACCAGTGTATCCACCATCCGGGACGGGTCCAGCTTCGGCAGGCCGATCCGGGTGAATTCGGCGTCGATAAAGCGGAAATCGAACGGCGCATTATGCGCGATCAGCCTCGCATCCCCAAAGAACGTCACCAGGCCTTCCGCGACCTCCACAAACCTGGGCTTGCCCTCCAGGTCGGCGCTGCGAAACCCGTGGATGCGCGCGGCTTCCTCCGGCACGTCGCGTTCGGGGTCGATCACTGCGTGGAAGAACTGGCCGGTGGGCAGGTCGTTGATCAGCTCCAACGCCGCGACCTCAATCACCCGGTCCCCGGTGGCGGGATCGAGGCCAGTGGTTTCCGTGTCGAACAGGACCGCGCGGGTCATGCGAGCAAATCCAGGATCAGGCGGCGCATCTGCTGGTCGGTCGAATGGCGGGACAGCCCCGTGCGCACGACGATATCGGCCCGCTTGCGCTTTTCGACGTCTGGCATCTGCCGGGCGATGATCGCCTTGATATCGGACTCGCTCATGCGCCGGCGCATCCGCACCCGATGGATCTGGACCGCGCGCGGGGCCGAAACGACAACGATCTTATGGACCTTCCGCTCCCGTCCGGTTTCGAAGAACAGCGGGATATCCAACACGGCGGCGCGCTTCCGGGCGCGGCGGGCGGCGGCGAGGAACAGCGCCTCTTCTTCCCACACCATCGGGTGGAGGATGCGTTCCAGCACCTTGATCGCCTCGGGCTTGCCGATCACGGCGGCGCGCAGGGCGTTGCGATCGACGGCGCCGTCCGCGATCGTGCCGGGGAAGGCGGCCTCGATGGGTTTCACGGCGCGGCCGCCCTTGGACTGCACCTTGTGTACGGCGGCGTCGGCGTCGAAGACCGGGATACGGGCGCGGGTGAAGGCGCGCGCGGCGGTGGATTTGCCCATGCCGATACCGCCGGTCAGTCCGATGATTTTCATACGCGGTCGCTCATTTCGGAATCAGGTCGGCCGCGACGAAGCGGCGGAGGTCGTCATCGACAGCGGGTTCGACGCCAAACCAGGCGTGGAATCCAGGAATACCCTGATACAATAGCATGCCCAGGCCTTCGACTGGCACCAGACCGCGCGCTTTCGCGTCCAGTAACAGAGGGGTGTCGAGCGGCACGTAGACGATATCCGCCACCGCCGTTCCCGGTCGCGCACCGGACAGGTCCAGGGACAGCGACTCTTTGCCCTCCATCCCCAACGCGGTGGTGTTGACGATCAGCGCATGGTCCCGCACCGCGTCCGATCGCTGGTCCCAGGGCAGGATTTTCGGGCCGGGCAGATCGTGGACAAATTGCGCGGCGCGCGCGGCGGTGCGGTTGGCGATGGTCACCGCCACGCCTTCCGCCAGCAATGCCGCGGCGATCGCGCGGGCGCCGCCGCCCGCGCCCAGAAGCAAGGCGGGCCCAGCCTTCGGGTTCACGCCATGGCCGCGCAGATTGGCCATGAAGCCCCAGCCGTCGGTGTTCGCGCCAGCGATCGTTCCGTCCGTGAACGTCAAGGTGTTCACCGCACCCGCGCGCCGCGCGGTGTCGTCCACGACATTGCAGACCTCGAACGCCGCCAGCTTGTGCGGAATGGTGACGTTGGCGCCGCGGAATCCCGCGTGCATCAGCCCGCGCACCGTGTCCGCGAAGTGCTCCGGCGGGATCGGCAAGGGAATATAGGCCCCGTCGATCCCGTGCTTCTCCAGCCAATACCCATGCAGCCTTGGCGAGCGCGAATGCGCCACCGGCCAGCCTATGATCCCGGCGACCCGGGCGTGACCTGTCAGAATTCCCATCCCCGCACCATTCCCCGTCCGCCGTTTCAAATCAACGGGGCCTCTTTTTTGCCGCCGCGCCCCTGGCGTTTACCCATCGTTAACGCCCGCCGTGTTTACTTCCCCGAACAGACACCGCGAGAGGCCCGTTTCGTGACAATCACCCAAGACAATCTTGGTCAGCACATCCGGGAAGGGATCAGGGCCGAGGTCGGACCCTTGTTCGAGGATCTGCGCCGCTTTACCGACCGCCGCATCGCCGAACTGAGCGCCGAGATCAGCGCGACCGTGCAGTTGGTCGATTTCAGCGAGGCCAATCTTTCCAGCCAACTCGGCAAGATTCACGAACAGATCGCCGCTGTCGTCGCCATGCCCGCCGCCGCCACCCGCAACAGCGGGTTGGAGCTGGAAGCCGTGGTGCAGGCCACCGAGGCCGCCGCCAACCAGATCATGGAGGCGGCCGAGGCGATCGGCGAATGGCTCCGGGACGGCAGCCGCGACGTGGATGCGCTGGAAGCCGTCGCGGAGCGGCTGAATTCGATCTTCGAGGCCTGCACGTTCCAGGATGTCACGGGACAACGGGTCCGGCGCGCCATTCAGCACCTGCAACAGGTGGAAAACATGTTGACGGACCTGATGCCTGCGGGCTCTGGGCCACCACGGCCCGACAACCCGGGCGATGCCCCGATGGGCAATCCGGACCTGGTTCAGGACGATGTGGATCGGATGTTTGGATAGCGGCAGCCGTTCGAACCATGCCCCCGCCTCGTCCCCCGCCTCATCCCCGGCCGCGATACCCCGGAACGTCCTGCGCCGGCACCCAAACCCCGTCCGGCGGCGCCCCGCTCTGCCAGAACACATCAATCGGCATCCCGCCGCGCGGGTACCAATACGCCCCGATCCGCAGCCAGACCGGGTCCATGACCGCGATCAGCCGCGCCGCGATGGTCATGGTGCAGGCCTCGTGAAACGCGCCGTGATTGCGGAACGAAGCGAAGAACAACTTCAACGACTTGCTCTCCACGATCCAATCGCCAGGCACATAGTCCACCACCAGATGCGCGAAGTCCGGCTGGCCGGTCATCGGGCATAACGAGGTGAATTCCGGGCAGGTGAACCGCACCAGATAGTGCTTGCCCGGCGCAGGCGCCGCCACACGCTCCAACACCGCGTCATCGGGCGAGGCGGGCCACACGGTCTTCTGACCCAGTTGGGTCAGGCCTGAATAATCGCTCATTCTTCGCTGTCCTCCGCCGTCCACGCCGCGCGCACGCGGTCCACATGCGCGTCCAGGCGCTGTTCCTGGATCGCCCGCCTCAGCCCGCGCGTCAGACCCAGGTAATAGGTCAGATTATGCCAGGTCAGCAGCATCGGCCCGAGCATTTCCCCCGCCTTGAACAGATGATGCAGATACGCCCGCGAATGCCTGGAACAGCCGGGACAGAAGCAGTCCGGGTCCAGCGCCGCCGCGTCGTCCGCGAAGCGCGCGTTCCGAAGATTGAAAATGCCACGGGAGGTGAAGGCGCGCGCCGTCCGCCCGGCCCGCGTCGGCATGACGCAATCGAACATATCCACGCCGCGCCGCACCGCGCCAATAATATCGTCCGGCGTCCCCACACCCATCAAATAGCGCGGCCGGTCTTCCGGAAGATGCGGCACTGTGAAGTCCAGCACGTCGAACATCGCTGCCTGACCCTCGCCAACCGCGAGCCCGCCGATCGCATAGCCCTCGAACCCGATTTTTACCAACGCCGCGGCCGATTCCGCGCGCAAGTCCGGGTAAACGCTGCCCTGCGCGATCCCGAACAACCCGTAGCCCGGGCGATCGACGAACGCCTCCCGCGACAACTTCGCCCATGCCATGGACATTTCCATGGACCGCCGCGCCTCATCCGGTGTCGCGGGATAAGGCGTGCATTCGTCCAGCGCCATGGTGATGGTCGCATCCAGAAGATGCTGAATTTCGATCGACCGCGCCGGCGTCAACCGGTGGCGCGAGCCGTCGATATGCGACTGAAAGGTCACCCCGTCGCTGTCGATTTTGCGGAGTTTCGACAGCGACATCACCTGAAATCCGCCGGAATCCGTCAGGATCGGGCCCGGCCAGTCCATAAACCTGTGCAACCCGCCCAAACGCGCGATCCGCTCCGCCCCTGGGCGCAACATCAAATGATACGTGTTGCCCAGTACAATCGAAGCCCCGGTTGCGCGCACGGAGTCCGGCGTCATCGCCTTCACCGTGCCGGCGGTGCCGACCGGCATGAACACGGGGGTCTCGATGTCGCCATGCGCGGTCTGGATGGTCCCAGCGCGCGCCGCGCCGTCGGACGAGTCCAGACGAAAGCCGAAAGGTTTAGTCATCTTGCCGCCATAACAGCGACGAATCGCCGAAAGAGTAAAACCGGTACCCGCTTGCCACGGCGTGCGCGTACGCCGCCCGCATCGCCGCCGTCCCCGCGAAAGCACAGACCAGCATGAACAAGGTCGAGCGCGGCAAATGGAAATTCGTCATCAACACATCGACTGCGCGAAACCGGAACCCCGGCAGAATGAACAGCGAGGTGTCCCCAGAAAACGGCCGGACCGTACCATCTTCCCCGGCAGCACTTTCCAGCAGCCGCAGACTGGTGGTCCCGACAGCGACGACGCGTCCGCCCTCGGCCCGCGCGCGATTGATCGCCTCCGCCGCGGGTGCGGAGATTTCGCCGCGTTCGGTATGCATCCGGTGGTCCGTTACGTCGTCCGCCCGCACCGGCAGGAAAGTGCCGGCACCGACATGCAGCGTGACAGTGACTCGTTGAACGCCGCGCGCGTCCAGCGCCGTCAGCAGCGCGGGAGAAAAATGCAATCCGGCGGTGGGCGCCGCCACGGCCCCGTCATTCGCGGCGAATATGGTCTGGTAGTCGGTGGCGTCGCTCGCCTCGACGCCAAGGGGACGGTGGATGTAGGGCGGCAAGGCCAGCGCCCCGGCCCGGTTCAACGCGTGCAGAAAGGCTTCGTCGCGTTGGTTGAACATCAGGGACACGCCGCCATCGGGATCGCGCGCCGTCACGGTCGCCGCCAAATCGTCCGCCCCGTCGAATGTCAGGGCATCGCCCACCCGCAACCGCCGCGCATTCCGCGCCAACCCATGCCAGGTTCCGTCAGCGCGAGGCTGATCCAGCGTGATCCCGATCCGCGCCGTGCCGCGCCGCGCCGATAATTGTGCCGGGATCACGCGGGTGTCGTTCGCGACCAGGACATCCCCGCGCCGCAGCATGTCCGGCAAATCGCGCACGCACCGGTCCACAGGGCCAGTCGCGGCCGAGACGCACAGCATCCGCGCGCTGTCTCTGGGCCGCGCGGGCGTATGCGCGATCCGATCTGGCGGCAGCGCGAAATCGAAATCCGCGAGGCTGACCACCATCAGGCGGGAGTCGGCGCCACCCGGCGCAACAGCCGCACCAGTGGGATCGCGATCAGCACAGCCCATGCCTTGCCGGCGACCTGGCCAAGGAGAAAATCGAGGCTACCAAAGGCGAGCCACAGGAACACAATGGAATCCACCACCAGTCCCACCATCGACGACGCGACCACGGCGAGCAACAGGCGCCGCTGTTGCAACGGTGTATAGACGGCGCAATCCACCAATTCGCTCAACGCGAATGCGACGCCGGAGGCCAGAACCAGAGATGGCGGCGCGATCAGCGCGGACAATGCCGTCCCCAGCGCAATCGCGATCAGGCCGAAGCGTATGCCAAGGCAGCGCTGCACCACATCCCGCAAGACCAGCGCCACGCCGACGACCAATACGCCTGACGGCGCCATCACGCCCGGCGCCACCGGCACAAGGCAGGGACCATTGGGCACGCAAACCGTGCCCACATGGTGGATCATCCAGTTGGCCAGCGGAATACACATCAGGAACGCGGCAAACGCCACGTAACCGGTTTGCGCGCGGCGCGCCGGATCCATCAGTGGCTCTGATAAGAGGAAATTTCGACCAGATTGCCGTCGGGGTCGCGGCAATACACGGACCGCATGGTGCCCAGGGCGCCGGCGCGTTCGACGGGGCCCTGAACAATCGCCACGCCGCAATCGTGTAGATGCGCGACGACCTCGTCCGGCGGGACAGCGGTGATGAAGCACATATCGCCCGCCCCGGCGTCATGCGTCGCGCCAGTGGGCCAGGAATAGACGTCGTGGTCGTGCGGGCGGAGGTTGATCTTCTGCCCGCCAAATTTCAGGGCGGTGTGGTTGTTCGGGCCAAAATCCTCGCGATCCATGCCCAAAACACGCTGGTACCAAGCCGCCGCGATCTCCACGTCGGTGACATTGAGGACGATATGGTCGATGCGGTCGATGGTGAAGCGCATCGGCGAAGCTCCTTCAGGTTGATCGAGGGAGCGTGTAGCTTATTTCCGCGGGCGCGAAAACCAGGGGGTTCGGGGGCGCCACTCTTGCGATCGCCCGCGTTTGATCCGACATTCGGGGACGAAGGAGCCTCGCATGCCGAAGATCGAAATCTATACCCAGCCCTGGTGCCCTTACTGCGAACGCGCCGTGCATATCCTGACCGTCAAGAAGGCCGAATTCCAGGAAATCGATGCCCCCAATGGATCGGCGTCGCGCGAAGAGGCGAAGCGGCGTTCCGGCGGAGGAACCACGGTGCCGCAGATTTTCATCGACGGCCGGCATATCGGCGGATGCGATGACCTGGTGGCGCTGGACCGGGCCGGGAAACTCGATCCGCTTTTAAGCGCGGCCTAAAATCCGTTGGCGTTCCGTCTGTTGGCATTCTCTTGCGCGGCGCGGCGCGATACCCCAACTTCATTGGGCGACCGTCGGCGCGGTGCCGCCGGATTGGGCCGGATAACAGGATGATCCATTACCAACTCCGCTGCGACCGGGACCATGAATTCGATGGCTGGTTCAACGACAGCGCCGGGTTTGAGAAACAGGCCAAACGCGGCCTGATCGAGTGCCCCACCTGCGGTGGCACCAAGGTTGAACGCGCGCTGATGGCGCCCGCCATTTCGACGCGGGAGAAAGCGTCCGCGCCGCCGCCGCAACCGGTCTTACCCACGCAGCAGGTTTTGCCCCCGGCGCCCAAAGCCGATGGCCCGCCGATGCCCGCCCAGTTGGTCGCTCTGCTGCAACGCATGCGGACCGAGGTGGAAAAGAACTGCGACTACGTCGGCCCGTCCTTTGCCGAGGAAGCCCGCAAGATCCATTATGGCGAAGTCGAAGCCCACGGCATTTACGGCGAGACCACGCCGGCCGAGGCGGAGGCGTTGGCCGACGAAGGGATCGAGGTTCAGAGCCTGCCGTGGGTGCCGCCCGCCGACGGTTGAAACATAGGCGACGCGCGAATATTTACCGAGTCGTCTCGTTTTACGACCCTCGTCATGGTTCGGCTTGACCGGACCATCCGTCGCGGTCCCGCGCCGCGCCCGATGGTCCGGTCAA
>JAYWAX010000694.1:0-8077 GCA_043782125.1 Acetobacteraceae bacterium
CCGCAGATCGGGCACGGCTTGCAGCACCACAGACAGCCAGGTGGTCGCTCCCGGGCCTTCCTTCAGCGCGAAATCGTCGGTGTGCGCGTGTTGATAATAAACCGGCGCCAGTTGCGCGACCCGGCCCATGTCGAGGCCTGTCAGGATATCGACCGCGCTCTGCTCGCCGGTCCGGTCGCGGGCGATGTCGAAAAGTTTCCCGTTATGCGAAACCCGCCGTGGCGTGGCGCGGAACGTGCTGAGGACCTCCAACGGCCCGTACCGGAACGACAGGCGCGCCAGCGGTACTTCGAACAGGCCGCCGCCAATGTTGCGCGCGGACCCGCGCCCGTGCGCGGGATCGACCGGCAACGTGCCATTGATCAACCGGAGCCGCGGCCGCGCTTTCCCCGCGACCCGTTCGGCGGTGGGCAGCGTGCGCGGCACCGGCACCGCCAACGAGGGCAGCCGCTGACGCAATTCCGCCGTCACCCGTTCCGCGAGTTCCGGCGGCACCGGCGGCGATCCCAGCAGCCGAGCCGCCGCGCGCACCGGCAAATCCAGTGCCACCGGCCCAATCACCCCGATCCTGGGCGCCACATACCAAAGGATGGTGGTATCGAGCGGCACCAGAGCGTCCTCCAACGCCAACGCCGTATGCTGACTGCCATCGGGTGCGAGTTGCCAGATCACGCTGCCCGCGCGCGGCGGGCCTTCGGTCACGCGCGGACCGTCCGGCACGCCCCAGTATGCGCGTCCCGTGCCGACGATCCGGCGCAGCGTATCGACCGGGTCCTCGTCGCCCGGGGCGTTCCACCCGATGACCGCGGCCCGCCGTAACCGGCCCAGGATCAGCCGGTCGGACGGGCGCAGATACCGGGCAGACGGGCCCGCCTGTTGCAACGCGAATTGCTTGGGATGGCTGATCTTGCCGGTCGCGAGCAGGCGAATGGTGAACGGCTTCACCGACAGCGACGGCACCGGCTTCGACCCGCGGGCCGCGGTGTCCACGGTGTTCAATATGTAATGCAAACGCTGATGCACCGAGGGCGGATAGTCTTCGGACTCCTGCGCCTCGTCCGCCTGCAACGACGACAGCCACCCCGCCAGATCGTACGGCAACGACGCATCCCCCGCCGCCCTGGGCGCCGCCCGGCGTTCCTCTGGCGCGAACGCTGGCTTACCGGCCGACAATTCTTCGCGGTGCGCGGCGACAAGAACAGCGGCGACATGCTTGCAATCGCGCGCCTCCGGGCAGGAACACATGCCGGCGATGGCGAGCCTGCCGTCCTGGCGGCGGGCGACGGCGATGCGCTGCGTATAGGGATCGGGGGCGGTGCCCTGGGTTTCCGCGCTGATCAACGCGCCATGCTTTTCGATGCGCAGCTCCCGGACCCGGCCGCGCAGCTCGTAAATCCGCCCAGCCTCCAGCGTGGCAGGAGAGAAGACCGTCTTGATGGCCCCGTCGGTCAGAACGAGCGCGGGATCGATAGGGGGAGCAACTGGCACGATATGCATCGGATCAGTATGGCAGATCGCTTCGAGTCGGCGCCAGCTTGCGTGACGGCCCACGAAAATGGTCTTTTCTCCCGATGAATGGATGAGGAGACGGGCGATGGCGGAAATTTCGCGAAGCGAGCGGGAACTGGCGCTGACCGCACTGGCGCGCCGGGTGCTGCCCGGCGGCAGTTTCGGTAATCTTTCCTCGGATATCGTCATCGCCAAGGGGCTTGCAGGGCGGGTCTGGGATGTTTCGGGCAACGAATACGTCGATTATCTTCTCGGGTCCGGCCCGATGTTCGCGGGCCATGCCCATCCCGCCGTCGTGGCGGCGGTGCAAGCGCAAATCCCGCTTGGCGTGACGTTTTTCGCGAACAGCGAGCCCGGGATCAGGCTCGCCGCCGCGATCGTGGACGCCGTTCCCTGCGCGGACCAGGTGCGCTTCACCAGCACGGGAACCGAGGCCGATACCTATGCCATGCGCGTCGCGCGAGCGTTCCGCGGCCGGGACAAAATACTGAAATTCGAGGGCGGCTTCCATGGGATGAGCGAATACGGCCTGCAAAGCATGGCGCCGAAACGGCCGGGGAACTTTCCCCAGGCGGTGGCCGATTCGCCGGGCATCCCGCGGTCGGCGTCAGGCGACATGCTGATCGCGCCGTTCAACAACGCCGAACTCGCGGCCAGCATTATCCGCGAGAACAAAGACGACCTGGCGGCAGTGATCGTCGAACCGTTCCAGCGCCTGATCCAGCCCAGACCCGGATTCCTTCAGGCCCTGCGTGCGGTCACCCGGGAATGCGGCATTCTCCTGATCTTCGACGAAATCGTCACCGGATTCCGTTTCGCCTATGGCGGCGCGCAAGAGTACTACGGCGTCATTCCGGATATCGCCACACTCGGAAAAATCGTCGCAGGCGGGTTTCCCCTGGCCGCCGTGACCGGACGCGCCGATATCATGCGCCATTTCGATCGCGCCGAGATGGGCGACGCTGTGCTGCCGCAAATCGGCACGCTGTCCGGCAATCCCGTGGCCTCGGCCGCTGGGCTGGCGACGCTGGAAATTCTGCGTGCGCCCGGCACCTACGACCGGGTTTTCGCCACCGGTCGGCGCCTGATGGACGGGCTGGCCACAGCGATCCGCGCGCGCGGCCTGCCGGCCCAGGTTATCGGGGAGCCGGTGCTGTTCGACATCGTGTTCTCGGAAGCCACCATTTTCGATTACCGTACCAACATGACCCAGGATTTCGACGCGCTACGGCGGTTCAACCTGGCACTGCGCGAGAACGGCGTGCTGAAAGGCGATACGAAGTTCTACGTTTCCACCGCCCATGACGAGGCCGATGTTTCGCAAACCCTGGCCGCGTTCGATGCCGCGCTGGACGCAGAGGTGGCGTTTCGGAAGAAATAAGACAGGGTTGACGCGGCGGACAGACTGGCGTCCAGTTCCGGGCCGAAGCCGGTCGATATGACCGGTGGACCAGGGGAACAGGCAATGATCGAATACCGGTGGTTTCGCCGCTATGGCCTCATGGCGCTCGCGTTCCTGTTCGCCGCCTGCTCCCCCGAAGTCCGCAACGCCCCCTATCCTGGACTTCAATACACGACCGATATCATTCCGTCCGAACCGCTGCACTGGAAAAAGGACCAGCCTCGGAACCGGGCCGACCTGGTGACGCTGGCGCTGTCCGGCGGCGGTGTGAAATCCGCCACATTTTCCAGCGAGACGATGTTCTACTTACAGGCGATTGGCCTACTGCGGAAAGTGAATTTGATTTCCTCGGTCTCCGGCGGCAGTTATGCCGCCGCGCGCTACGCGCTGTCCTGCGACGGACCGAACGATCCCGGATGCGTGCTGCCGGACGGCGTGCGGCGGCGGCCGGTCTGGGATTACCGGACAACCATGGCGACAGTGCAAAACAGCAGCCTGCTACCCTTGCTGATACGTGCGATCCCGGGCCTGGTTGTGCCGTTCGTGCAACCGACGATTTCGGGCCGTACCTATGCCGCGTTCCTGAACAAGACCTATTTGCAGCCGCCGGGACAAGATGCCGACTTCACCTTCGCCGACATCGACGAAAAGAAACGTCCGCGGCTGGTCATGAACGCGACGATCGTGTCCGACTTTCGATACCTGAGCGACCTCGCGGAAGGCACGCATTTCCTCCGCCGCCGCAACGCGGACGAGTTCTTCCACTTCGCGTTTACCGATTATTTCTTCAAGGCCATCGGGTCCGACATTTCGAAATTGAGTGTCAGCTATGGGGTCGCGGCGTCGGGCGCGTTTCCTTTGCTGATCGATTACGTGCCGCTGGCGAATTACCGGAACTGTCTCCGCGACTCCGTCGTGGACCGGGCCGCCTGCGCGCGCGACACGAAGGAACAATTGGCGCTGATCGACGGCGGCGCCAACGACAATCAGGGCGCCGCCGAAATCTATGCGCTGTTGGGCGAACTGCTGCTGCAACAGTCGCGCTCAGACAACTCCGCCAACCCACCGCTGAAAACGATACCGGCGACGGCGTTCCCCGTCCGGCCCGCGCCGCCCGCCCATTTGACGCGGCCCGGCTTGCGTCCGGAAACGATGGATCGCGGCGATAAAGCCCTGCTGATCACCGCCAATTCCGCCATCACCGAGGCGACCGGTCTAAAATCCGCCGGCGACAGTCCGCCCTGGCTTCTTGGTAACATCAAACGCTCCACTGGCGCAGTGGATGTCTATTCCGGGACCGAAGTCGATCTGCGGCGGCGTCTTTATATGCAGAATGTCGAGGTCGTGAACGCGAGCTACGCGCGGCCGGACGTTTGGGGATACAGTCCGATCACGGCGGTGGAAATCGGACTTCTGACATTGAATCGATACAGCGAAGGTGGCCCCGAAGGCGCGGCCGTGCGGCGGTCGGGAATCGATCTGCCGCCCAACCGGGATTGCCGGACGCCCGGGTACGATCGGATCGCCTGCGAAATATATATGAACACCGTCCCTGCGCATGACCTCGCATGGAAGAAGCTGCGAACCCCCAGTGCCCGGCATAACCTGATGCTGAGCAACCTGCACCCGCAATGCCTGTTCGAACAATCCAAACTCGCGGACGGATTGATCAACGGGTTGATGGAACTCAAGCCGCCGGTCGCCGTCTGTCTGCGCCATGCCGCGCGATGGGCGACCGCGCTGACCATGCAGGAACTGTGCGCGCGCACCGGCAAGGACAGCCCGATCAATGACCGCACCGCCATAAGTTGCGACGGAAACGGCGTGCTGACAGCGCCGCGTCTGGATTCGATGCGTGACGAAAACCAGAAGGATATCCTGCCGCCCTGCGGGTTCGAGGAGAACTCAGCCGCGGAAAACATGGATATCCTGCGCCAGCTCGCCGCCAACAAAACGTTTCAGAGCGAAAGTCCCGTCATCGCCAACGGGGTTCAATCCCTGTGGCCGGTCGCGCATACTTTATCCGGCGCCGCGTTGGGCCGCCAACTTAACAATCTGTGCGATCTCGATCGAATTCCGCGCGGCAACCTCTGACAACGGAACGGGTCCAGAATGCGCGGGTTTTCGAATATTCTCTGGCGGGCCGTGCTGGTCTGCGGTGTGCTCGCGGGTTTGGCGGCTTGCGCGATGGGGCCGGGCCAGTTGGAAGCGGGAGCCGAGGGATCGGAAGAATTATTCCCGAGGAATTACTTGGAGTCCCGTGCCCAATTTCGAACGGATTGTGCTGCGGCAGCCCAGAAACCCCGGGACATTTGCGCCCATTGGACGGTGCCAAGCCCCACCGACCCCGATCTGACAGTCGATTACGGCATCTTCTCGCGCGGCGGCGACCGGTTGCTGGTGATACAATCGGGTATCCACGGCACGGAAGCCGCGTCCGGCGCGGCCGTTCAGGCCTATGTCATGCGAAAAATATTACCGGAATTATTGGCGAAGGGGATCGACGTCGTCTTCATTCACGCGCTGAACCCCTGGGGCTTCAAAAACGGCCGCCGCAACGACGAATTCAACGTCAATCTCAATCGCAATTTCTCGGCGAACGGCAAAATTTTCGACTTTTCCAACCCCGATTACCGGCGTTTCCGGGGTGTCTTCGAACCGCCAGGCCCAGTGGGAAGCCTGTTCTGGGGCGCGGCCAATGTCGCGGCGGGGTTCGCGGCCGGTTACATCGCCAACGGGTTCGACTCGAAGTCGTTGGCGAACGGTCTCGATAACGGGCAGTACGAATTTCCGGCGGGCATCAATTACGGGGGACGCGGACCGCAACCGCAGACGGGGTTTCTGCGGCAGTCGATCGGCCCGGTGCTGGCGCGCCCCTACCGCAAAACACTTTATCTCGATTTTCACACCGGTCTTGGCGAAAACGGCGTGCTGGCGGTTATTCTGGGCAAAGCGCCCGCACCGGGGCCAATGCGGGATTTGCAAGGCATGCTTGAAGCCCAGGAAAGCCGGGGGATTAAAATCGTCACACCGAATGACCCAGGCTTTTTCCCGACCGAGGGCGATGTCATCGACTTCGTCCCGAGCCTGGCCGCGCGCCCAGCTGCGTTCCTGGCGGTCACGATGGAATACGGCACCGTGGGCATCGGCGCGGCAGCACAATTGCAAAGCGCCAGCCGGATGATTCTGGAAAACCAGAAATACAACCATGGCTGCGCGACCCAAACCGCTTGCGACACGATCGATCGAGAAACCCGCGAAATGTTCAACCCTTCCGGCGCCGGCTGGCGGCAAGCGGTAATCCGCGAAGCGGACCTGGTTTTCCGAATCCTGATTGAAAAGTTCTGAGCCCTTGCGGTCAGGCGCCATATCGGGTGCATTCGAAGCCAACCCTTCGCCAGGACAAGGAACGATGCACGCCACCGCCGCGGCCACGAAACGATGAGCAAGGAAATCCGCCTGCTCTCGACCAGCGCCATTCTCGGATACGGGTTTCCCGAGGCCTCGTTGAAGGCCGGACTGGATCGCGATCCGCACATGATCGGCGTCGATGGCGGCAGCGTCGATCCTGGGCCGCATTACCTGGGGTCGGGAAAGCCGTTCTGCTCGCCGATCGCCATCCGGCGCGACCTGCGCCTGATGCTGCACGGCGCGATCGAAAAGAACATTCCTCTCGTCATCGGCACCTGCGGCGGCGCGGGCGGGGCCCCGCATGTCGATCTGGTCGTGTCGATGGTGCGCGAGATCGCACGCGAGGACGGTCTGCACTTCAAAATGGCGATCATCCATGCCGAGCAGGACAAGGCCAGCCTGAAACGGCGCAATGCCGCCGGAACAATCAAAGGCCTCGCGTATCAACCGGCGTTGACGAACGATGTCATCGATCGTTCCACGCGCGTCGTCGGCATGATGGGGCCGGAGCCCTTCATCGCCGCTTTGGACGCGGGGGCGCAGGTCGTTCTCGCCGGACGTGCCTCCGACCCGGCGCCATGGGCGGCAGCGGCGACACGCGCGCAATTGCCGCCGGCACCCGCCTGGTACGCCGGCAAAATGCTGGAATGCGGGGCCACCCCGTCCATTCCCAAAGGCCATGACTCGCTGTTCGTCACCGTGCGCGAAGATCATGTCGAATGCGAACCGACCAATCCTGCGCGCCGCTGCACGCCCTTGTCGATCGCCAATCACAGCCTGCACGAAAACAGCAGTCCGATTCATCATATCGAACCCGGCGGAATCCTCGATACGTCGGATTGCCGGTTCGAGGCCGTCAGCGATCGCGCGGTGCGGATCAGCGGCATGCGCTGGAACCCGGCGGCGCAATATACGGTCAAATTGGAGGGCGTGGAGCGCGCGGGCTATCGCGCGATTTGCGTCTGCGGGACGCGCGATCCGCTTCTGATTGGGCGCGTCGATAATTTCCTCGACAGTGTTCGATCGGAAGTCGCGACCAAGGCTGCGGCCTTCGGGGTCCATCCGGACGCTTACCAGTTGGGAATCCGCGTCTACGGCCGCGACGGCGTCATGGGCGCGCGCGAACCCATTCGTAACGCCACCCCGCACGAACTGGGCTTTGTGATTGAAGTCGTGGCAAAAGAAAACCAGGACATCGCCTCCGCCGTCCTTGGCGTGGCGCGCGCGAACATGCTGCACACGGATTTTCCAGGACGGTTGTGCCGCGAAGGCAACATGGCGTTTCCGTTTTCGCCGTCGGATATCGAAGTCGGACCGGTCTACCGCTTCAGCGTTTTCCACGTCGCGGAGCTGGACGATCCCACCGAAATGTTCCCCATCGAATATGAGACACTCTGACATGGCCCTGATCCGGGATGCCGCCCGCGTCTGCAAAAGCAAGAATGCGGGCCCCTTCGAACTGACCATCGATGTCGTGTTCGACGACGCCGAAACCTTCCAGCGCGTGAAGGCCACCGGCGTGCTGTGCCCCGATCTGTTCGCGAGGCTTTACAACGTGCCGGCCGAACACGTGCTGTTTACGCCGTACGATGCCGCCTTCGCCTTCAAGGCCACCTTCCCCCGGCTGGTGCAGTCAGGCGATTTCGGCGACACCGATGTCTATGGCTGCCAGCAGCACGCGCCGCTGCTGGATGTCGATCTCCCCATCTGAAAGCGAGTTTTTCCAAATGTCTTCCCGCATGATGACCCTGGTCG
>JAYWAX010000695.1:0-2917 GCA_043782125.1 Acetobacteraceae bacterium
GCGCTTTGCAGGCCGACCACGAGTTCCTGCTCGCGGGCGACGTGTTCAGCATGGACCAAATCGAAAGCTACATCGAACTGAAGTGGTCGGAAGTGTATCGCTTCGAACACACGCCGCATCCGGTTGAGTTCGAGATGTACTACTCGGTCTGATCTTTTCGAGACGTTGAATCGCCCCGCCATCCCGCAGGGGATGGCGGGGTTTTTCATGTCCGGGCGGATTTGCCCGCCGTCCAAATTCGTGGTGGACTCCGCCCGCGAAATTCGAAAGACCCGACCCATGCCCGATACCGTCGAACGCCCCACTTTTGCTTCCGAAGGCACCGCCCTCACCCTCGACGCCATCGTCGTCGGCGGTGGATTGGGCGGTCTCTACGCCCTGCACCGCCTGCGAAAACTCGACCTGACGGCACGCGCGTTCGAGGCCGGGTCGGGCGTCGGCGGCACCTGGTTCTGGAACCGTTATCCCGGCGCGCGCTGCGACGTGGAGAGCCTGGAATATTCCTACGCCTTCGACGACGATCTCCAGCAGGAATGGAGCTGGCCGGAACGCTACGGCAACCAGCCGGAACTTTTACGTTACATCGACCATGTCGCGGATCGTTTCGATCTGCGCCGCGACGTGATCCTGAACACACGCGTGGTCTCGGCGGATTTCGATCCGGCGGCAAATCTTTGGACCGTCCGCACCGATACCGGCGTGGTCGCGCGCGCGCCCTTCTGCATCATGGCGACCGGCAATCTGTCCACGCCGCGGGTGCCGGATTTCAAGGGGATCGAGAGTTTTGGCGGCAAATGGTACCACACCGGTCTCTGGCCACATGACGGCGTCGATTTCTCCGGCCTGCGCGTGGCCGTGATCGGGACGGGTTCCTCTGGCGTGCAATCGATCCCGCTGATCGCGCGGCAGGCCAAACACCTGCATGTGTTCCAGCGCACCGCGAATTTCAGCCTGCCCGCGCGCAACGGGCCGATGGATAAGGACATCGAGCAGCGCCATAAGTCGGAATATTCCGCCCGCCGCCTGGCCGCCTTCGACACGCCCTTCGGCATCGCCGGTTTCCCGCCGCCGACGCAATCGGCGCTGGATGTCTCGGACGAGGAACGCAACGCGAAATACGAGGCGAAATGGGCCGAAGGCGGCAGCATCAGTTTCCTGTATTCCTATACCGATCTTCTCGTGAACAAGGCCGCGAACGACACCGCGTCGGAATTCGTGCGAAACAAAATCCGCTCCATCGTGCACGATCCCAGAACAGCCGAGTTGCTGGCGCCGAAAGATCATCCGATCGGCACAAAACGCTTGTGCCTGGATACGAATTATTACGAAGTATACAACCGCGACAACGTGACTCTGGTCGACGCGAAAAGCGCGCCGATCCAGGAGATCACCGCGACGGGCGTGAAAACCTACGATACCGAATACGAATTCGACGCGATCGTGTTCGCGACGGGCTTCGACGCGATGACCGGCGCGTTGAAGGAAATCGAGATCCGCGCGGGCAATGGGCCAAGTCTGGCGGAAAAATGGGATGGGGGCCCGACGACCTATCTTGGTCTGATGGTGGCGGGCTTCCCGAATATGTTCGTGATCACCGGTCCCGGCAGCCCCTCGGTCAAAACGCAGATGATCGTCGCGATCGAGCAGCATATGGACTGGATCGGGGATTGCGTCGCAATGTTGAAGGCGCGCGGGATGCACCGGATCGAGCCGACTCCGGACGCTGAGCGCGACTGGGTTCAGCACGTGAACGACGTCGCGGACAGCACGCTCTATCCGTTGGCGAATTCCTGGTATGTCGGCGCGAATATTCCGGGCAAGCCGCGCGTGTTCATGCCATATGTCGGGGGTTTCGCGGGATATAAGCGCAAATGCGATGCCGTCGCGGCGAATGGCTACGAAGGTTTCGCGATGTCGCGTTGAGTTTCGCGGCGTTTCTGGGCGGGTGGTTTCCGCCTGCTTTGGTCCCCGCGACGGGAGACCAAAGCTGGGCTTTTGGGGATCAGAGCGTCAGACCACCGTCGACCGTAATGGTTTGGCCCGTCACCATCGCGGCGCCAAATCCCAGAAAAAGAATGACTTCGGCCAGATCGTCGGGCTGGCAGCGGCGTTTAAGAAGCGCGCGTTCGATGGATTGCTGGCGTTCCTGGTTGGTCCACTCGACCATCCAGGAACTGTCAACCGCGCCCGGCGCGATCGCGTTCACCCGCACATTCGGCCCGAGCGCGCGGGCAAGGTTCTGTGTCAGGCTGACGACCCCGGCTTTCGTTGCGCTGTAGGCGAGGCTGCTGCCGGCACGCCCGAGACCGGCGATCGACGCGGTGTTGACGATGGCGCCTTGGGCCGCGGTCAAGGCGGGCGCGGCGGCCTTGGCACAGCGGAACACGCCAAGCAGGTTCACCTGCAACAACAGCTCCCAAAGTTCCTCGGTGATCAGGTCCAACTCCGCCGGGTCAATTCTTCGACTTGTGCCCGGCGTGCCCGCATTGTTCACGAGAAGATCGAGGCGGCCAAGATCGGCGACGGCCTTGAGCACCATGTCGCTGGCCCCCTTGGCGTCGGACACGCTGCCCGCCGCCATGATCGCCTTGCCGCCGGCGTCGATCAGTTTGTTGACGGCTTCGGGGCCGCGCGGGTCGTCTTCCAAGAAATTAATGGCGACGGTGGCACCGAATTTCGCCAGCATCCGCGCGGTGGCGAAGCCGATGCCGGAGGCGCCGCCAGTCACCAGCGCGGTTTTTCCGGTCAGGTCGTAGCCGATCATGGGAATTCCTTATGTACGCGAAGAGTGGGGACGGGGCGGGGAACTTTCACCTGCCCTTCGAGCCGCCTCATGGGGTCTGGGGCAACGTTCCCGTGCTTCGACCGCGTTACCGCCCAGGCCAGTTCGGAAGGCGCTTTTCGATGAAAGCCTGGC
>JAYWAX010000696.1:0-2911 GCA_043782125.1 Acetobacteraceae bacterium
TCCGGGCGCCGGTATTACGGCGGCTGCAAGTATGTCGATCTGGCCGAGGACCTGGCGATCGCGCGGGCCAAGCAGCTTTTTCAATGCGCCTTCGCCAACGTTCAACCGCATTCGGGCGCGCAGGCGAACCAGGCGGTGTTTCTGGCGCTGTGCAAGCCGGGCGACACCGTGTTGGGCATGAGCCTCGCGGCGGGCGGGCACCTGACGCATGGCGCGGCGCCGAACCTGTCGGGCAAATGGTTCCACGCGGTGCAGTACGGGGTCCGCAGAGACGACGGCATCCTGGATTACGAGGAACTGGAGAGCCTGGCGCGGTCGGAGCGTCCTAAACTGATCATCGCGGGCGGGTCGGCTTATCCTCGGACGATCGACTTTGCGCGCATCCGGAAAGTGGCGGACGAGGTTGGCGCTTACTTCATGGTCGATATGGCGCATTTCGCCGGGCTGGTGGCGGCGGATCAATTCCCGAGTCCCCTGCCGCACGCGCATGTCGTGACCACGACCACACACAAGACGCTGCGGGGTCCGCGCGGCGGGATGATCCTGTCCAACGACCTGGAACTGGGGAAGAAAATCAACTCGGCCGTGTTCCCCGGTCTGCAAGGCGGGCCGCTGATGCATGTCATCGCGGGCAAGGCGGCAGCCTTCGCCGAAGCGTTGCGCCCGGAGTTCCGGACATACCAGAAAGCGGTCCGGGACAACGCGCGGGTGCTGGCGGAGACGCTGAAAGAACAAGGCCTGGACATCGTTTCCGGTGGTACGGACTGCCATCTGATGCTGGTCGATTTGCGGCCGAAACATGTAACCGGCAAGGCGGCGGAAGCGTCGTTGGAACGCGCGCACATGACGGCCAACAAGAACGCCATTCCCTACGATCCCGAAAAGCCAACCATTACCTCTGGCATTCGACTGGGCTCGCCCGCCGCAACCACGCGCGGGTTCGGAACGGCGGAGTTTCGCGAGATCGGGCTGATGATCAACGAGGTGTTGGAGGCTCTGGGAAAGTCGAACGACGGGACCAACGCGGCGGCGGAGGCGGCAGCCGGGGCGCGGGTGCTGGCGATGTGCGCGCGTTTCCCCATCTATTCTGGGCGGTAACAGGTCATGCGCTGCCCGTTCTGTGGCTCCGACGATACCCAGGTGAAGGACAGCCGTCCCACCGAGGACAATGGCGCGATCCGCCGCCGCCGGTTCTGCGGCACCTGCGGGCAGCGCTTCACCACGGTGGAGCGGGTGCAGTTGCGCGAACTGACCGTTGTGAAGACCGACGGGCGGCGGGTGCCGTTCGACCGCGACAAGATGGCGCGGTCCATCCGGATTTCATTACGAAAACGCCCGATCCAGGAGGAACGGATCGAGCGGATCGTCAATTCGATCGTGCGGCAATTGGAAGCCTCGGGCGAAAGCGACGTTCCCAGCAAGCAAATTGGCGAGCTGGTGATGGATACGCTGAAGGAGCTGGACAAGGTGGCGTATGTCCGGTTCGCGAGCGTATATCGTAATTTTCGAGAAGCGAAGGATTTCGAGGATTTCGTGGGATCTTTGAGTGGCGAGGAATGAAGGGGGATCGGTGGTCCGGTCCAACGGCCTTACCTGTCCTCCCTCCGTTCCTCCCGTGCCGCGAACAGCCCGCTCAGCGCATGGGCGCGCGCGCCGCGGCCGACGATGACGATGCCGTCGCCCGCGCCGATGACCGTTCCGGGCGGGGGCTGGGTGATGGCATCGCCGTCGCGCCGGTTGATCTGGACGATGAAAAAGGCGCCTTTGGCGCGGTCCTCGACCCAGGCGGCGGTCATGCCCACGATGGGGCTGGTTTCGGCGGCGATCGCGACCTCCAGGTCCAGGCCGAGGGAGCGAAGCACGCGTTCGAAGTTTTGCACCCGTTCTGAATCGAGAATGAATCGCGCGGTTTCGCGAAACAGGATCATTTCGGCGATGCGTTCGGCGCCGATATGGGTGGGCATCACGACCCGGTGCGCGCCCGCTTGCAGAAGTTTGCGTTCTGTACTGGGTAACTCGCCGCGGGCGATGATTTCGATGTCCGGGTTCAGGCTGCGCGCGCTGAGCGTGATAAAGACGTTGGCGGCATCGTTGGACAGCACGGTGACGAGGGTGCGGGCACGCGCGATTCCAGCGGCGCGAAGTGTGTCCTCGTCCGTCGCGTCGGCGCACAGCCAGGGGTAGCCGAGATCGCGGGCGTGATGGGCGTCGGCTTCGTGCAATTCGACGACGACGAAATGTGCGCCGCCGGCGTGCAGATCGCGGGCCAGCGCGTTGCCGATACGGCCGAATCCGCAGATAATGACGTGGCGGTCGAGCTTGTCGATCTGCGTGCTCATGCGTTTCAGTCCGAATATCTGGTTAAGTTGGTTGAGCGTGATGAACTGCACGAGCGCGCCGGTGACGAAGATCATGCCGGTGCAGCCAAAGACGATGGTGCCGATGGTGATGGTGCGCAGTGTGCCGGTGTCGATCGGGCGGGCTTCACCGTAACCGACGGTATAAACGGTGATGATCACCATGTAGAACGCGTCGCCCAGGGACCAGCCCGCCATGAAATAGGCCAGGGTGGCGCAGACAATGACAGTCAGCGTGAAGCCAACGCCCAACGCCAGATTGCGCAGGGGAGAGGCGAGCAGACCGGTCCGGCGCGGTACTGGGCGTAACATGCGATCAGAGTGTGGGATTTTCGCGGGGACGGCAATCGCGGGCTTACCGCCTTGTCAGCCGCCCAGGCCGTGGTAGGCTTAGACGAATCTGAATGGGAAATGTCCGATGACTCTGTTGACCCGACGCCGCGCGATGGGAGCCGGCGTGGCTACCGGTGCTTCGATTCTGTTGCCGCGTTATGGCAACGCGGCCGAGATCAACTGGAAATTCACCAGTTCTCAGCCCGCGATCCATCCGTCCA
>JAYWAX010000697.1:0-2910 GCA_043782125.1 Acetobacteraceae bacterium
CCGGGCTTGCGTCCGGGGGCGGGAGACGCCATCTGGTTGCGTCATGCGGAACACATCATTCGCCGATGCCGACCCGATCGGGTGGCACGGCACCACCATTCTTTGCGTCAGGCGGGATGGACACGCGACGATGGCGGGGGATGGCCAGGTCAGTTTGGGTCAGACCATCGTCAAGGGCAACGCGCGCAAGGTCCGGCGGATCGGGCATGCAGGCAACGTGATCGCGGGCTTCGCGGGCGCCACGGCGGACGCGTTCACCTTGCTGGAGCGGCTGGAAAGCAAGCTCGACCGGTTTCCGAACCAGTTGGAGCGCGCCTGCGTCGAACTCGCCAAGGATTGGCGCACCGACCGGTATTTGCGCCGCCTGGAAGCGATGATGGCCGTCGCCGACAAGGACCGCAGTTTTACGCTGACCGGCAATGGCGATGTGTTGGAGCCTGAGGATGGCGTGATCGCGATCGGGTCCGGCGGCAATTACGCCTTGGCCGCCGCGCGCGCGCTGATGCAAGTGGACGGTCTGACGGCGGAGGACATCGCCCGCCGCGCGATGAAAATCGCCGCCGAAATCTGTGTTTACACGAACGGCAATATCGTCGTGGAGTCGATCTGATGGAGGTTCCGACCTATTCGCCGCGGGAGATCGTTTCCGAACTCGACCGTTTCATCGTGGGGCAGAACGACGCCAAGCGCGCCGTCGCGATTGCCTTGCGCAACCGCTGGCGCCGTCAGCATCTGCCGGAAGAGATGCGCGAGGAGGTGGTGCCGAAGAACATCCTTATGATCGGCCCGACCGGCTGCGGCAAGACCGAGATCGCCCGCCGCCTGGCCAAACTCGCGCAGGCGCCATTTTTGAAGGTAGAAGCGACGAAGTTCACCGAAGTCGGTTATGTAGGGCGCGATGTCGAAAGCATTGTGCGCGACCTGGTCGATGCGTCGCTGAACATGCTGCGGGAGTCCTCGCGGCGCGAGGTCCGCGCGAAGGCCGAGGCCAATGCCGAGGACCGTCTGATCGAGGCGATGGTCGGCAAGGAGGCCGCCGCCGACACAAAGTCGAAATGGCGGCGGCGGCTGCGCGACGGGGAATTCGAATCGAACGAGATCGAGATCGAGCTGTCCGATGCCGTCAGCTCTCCCATCGGGCAGTTCGACATGCCGGGCATGCCGCCGGGTCAGGTCATCAACCTGACGGAGATGATGAAGGGCATGATGGGCGGGCGCCCGAAGCAGAAGCGGCGGATGACGGTCGAAGCCGCGCGGAAAGTGCTGGAGGCCGAGGAAGCCGACGATCTGCTGGATAACGACCAGTTGACCAAGGACGCGGTGGCCCATGCCGAGAACCATGGCATCGTGTTCATCGACGAGATCGACAAGATTTGCGCGCGGACCTCGGAAGGCGGGTTTCGTGGCGGTGATGTGTCGCGGGAAGGCGTGCAGCGCGATTTGCTGCCGCTGATCGAGGGCACGACGGTCAACACCAAATACGGCCTGGTGAAGACGGACCATGTGCTGTTCATTGCGTCGGGCGCCTTTCATCAGGCGAAACCGTCCGATCTGTTGCCGGAATTGCAGGGGCGGTTGCCGATCCGGGTGGAATTGTCGGCGCTGTCGCGCGAAGACATGCGGCGCATCCTGGTCGAGCCGGAGCACTCGTTGTTGAAGCAATACACTGCGCTGATGGGCACCGAAAACGTGACTCTGAGTTTCACCGAGGGCGCGGTGGACGCCCTGTCCGATCTGGCGGCCGATATCAACGACCGCATCGAAAATATTGGCGCGCGCCGCCTGCACACGGTTTTGGAACGGCTGCTGGAGGATATCTCGTTCACCGCGACGGACCGGCCGGGCGAGACGATTTCCGTCGATGCGGCGTACGTCGCGGAAAAAGTGGCGCCTTTGGCCCAGAAAGGCGATCTCAGCCGCTTTATCCTGTGACGCCGCCGCCGGACATCGGGCCTCTGACCGGCCCGATGTCAGGCGATCGCGAAAAAAACCTCTGTTTGGCCTGGATTTCGCCACGCACAAAGGCGATTGTTGTCATGGGCCCAGGAACCTGTCAGGGTCCAGTTGGAACAACACGAAAGCCATGGCTGTAAACGCCCGGGGGATAAAGGTAATGAAACGCATATTGTCGGCTATGACGGTTGTTGGTGCGCTGGCTCTTTCCGCTGGCGTGGCGACTGCCGAAGTCAAGACATTCGCCACTGCGGGCGGATGGAGCGCGTTCGGCGGCACGTCGAACAACAACCGCATGATGTGCGGTGTGTCCACGTCCGGCGGCGGACGCTGGTTTGGTGTCAAGTACTTCCAGGATAACGACTATCTGGTTGTCCAGCTCAGCAAGAAGTCCTGGACCGTCAAGGACGGCACCAAGATCAACCTCAAGATGCAGTTCGACCGGGAAACACCCTGGAGCGTGAAAGGCACGGCCTTCCACATGAGCGACGGCGACGCCGCCCTGGAATTCCAGATCGCCAAGTCGGAGATCGCCACCTGGGTCAACGAATTCGCGGGGGGCAGCAACCTCTACATCCGCTTCCCTGACAGCGACGTCGAAGATTGGAAGGCCAACCTGGCCGGCACCAACAACATCTCCAACCGTTTCGGCGAGTGCCTGAACGCGATGGGCCGGGTACGCTGACCCGTTTCCGGCGTCATTCTGTGTGACCCGAAGGACCGCGTCCCCCGGGACGCGGTCCTTTTGCGTTGCAGGCTCAGGTTACCGATTCGCGCCTGGCGTCCACAGAACATCCTTCGCGCCGCGATCGTTCAGGACTCGCGACAGCACGAACAGATGATCCGACAGGCGGTTGAGATACCGCCGCAGCGCCGGGTTCAAATCCTCGACCGCCACGATCCGGCGTTCGGCGCGACGAACTATGGTGCGGGCCATGTGGGCGCGCGCGGCGCCTT
>JAYWAX010000698.1:0-2910 GCA_043782125.1 Acetobacteraceae bacterium
AACAGGAGGCATCATGCACGCGATCGACGATCTGGCCCAGAGCCTGGCCACAGGACGGACCACCAGCCGGGCGCTGGTCCAGGACGCGCTGACGCGGATCGGCGATCCGAATGGCGAGGGTTCCCGGACGTTCGTTAAAGTCCATGCAGCCCAGGCGCGCGCGGCGGCGGACGCGGTCGATGCGGCGCGCAAGGCTGGGCTGGGGCTGCCGCGCTATGCCGGCATTCCCATCGTGTTGAAGGATTTGTTCGATATCGCGGGGGAACCGACTCCGGCCGGATCGGCGGTGCTGGCGGACGCGCCGCCCGCCGCCGCAAACGCGCCGGTGGTGCAGCGCATGTTGAACGCGGGGTTCATCGCCATGGGGCGCGCGAACATGACGGAATTCGCGTTCTCCGGGCTGGGGATCAATCCGCATTACGGGACGCCAAGCTCGCCATGGGATCGGGCGTCGCGGCGGATTCCCGGTGGCAGTTCGTCGGGCACGGCGGTGGCGGTCGCGGATGGGATGGCGGCAGCTGGGCTGGGGACGGATACCGGCGGATCGTGCCGCATTCCCGCGGCGTTTTGCGGAATCGTCGGATATAAGCCGACGGCGCGGCGCATTCCGATCGATGGGGTGCTGCCCTTGGCGCCGTCGCTGGACTCGGTTGGACCGCTGGCGCCGACGGTGGCCTGTTGCGCCGCGATCGACGCGATCCTGGCGGGCGAGTCTCCGGCGGCGCTGGTGCCCGCGCCAATGGCGGGTCTGCGGCTGGCGGTGCCGGAAAACATGGTGCTGGACGGCATGGACGCGACCGTCGGTGCGGCTTTCGAACGCGCCTTGTCGGTGTTTTCCGAATTGGGCGCCTCGATTTCGCGGGTCCGGTTCGCCGCCTTCGACGCTGCCGCTGCGGTGAACGCGAAAGGCGGTTACGCGGCGGGCGAGGCGTACGCCTGGCATCGCGCGCTGCTGGCGGCGAAAGGTCCCGGATACGATCCGCGGATACGCGTGCGGATCATGCGCGGCGAGGGCATGAGCGCGGCGGATTACCTCGATTTGGTTGCGGCGCGGGCGCGAATCGTGGCGGCCTTCGACCGGGAAACCCGCGATTACGATTGTGTCGTTATGCCAACAGTGCCGATCGTCGCGCCCACCATCGCCTCTTTGGATGACGAGCGGGAATACAATCGGATTAATATGCTTATTTTGCGCAACACGGCGCTGGGGAATTTTCTTGATCGTTGCTCGATCGGCATTCCCTGCCATCGTCCGGGCGACGCGCCGGTGAGCTTGATGCTGACGGGCGAGACCATGGGCGACGCGCGGTTGTTCCGCATCGCCGCCGCGGCCGAAGCCGCATTACATCGTAACTGAACCGAAACGGGAGAGAACCATGTCCGCGACCTATCCTTTGCCATCGGCCGACCTTAAAAGTCTCGGCTTTGCGTCGAAACCGCTGGAACATCTGGACGCGTTAATCCGCGCGCATATTGCGGACGGAAAATACCCCGGCGCGCAGATCGCGCTGGCGCGGCACGGCAAATTGGCGCTGTTCCGGACCTATGGCGATGCGCGGGTCGAAGGCGGCGCGAAACCAGCCGCCGGCGATACGATCTGGCTGATGTTCTCGCAGACCAAAGTGCTGTGCATGGCGGGGCTGTGGGCGCTGATCGAGGAAGGCAAATTGTCCTTCATGGATAAGGTGTCGGCGCATCTGCCGGAATTCGCCGCGCGCGGGAAAGCGGATATCACGATCCATCAGGTCGCGACCCATCAGGCTGGTTTTCCGGCCGCGCACATGGAACGCGACGCATGGCTCGATCACAAGAAAATGCGGGCGCAGGTCTGCGATTTCTCGCTGGATTGGACGCCGGGTTCGCGCATGGCCTACCACGGACGCAGCGCGCATCCGGTGCTGGCGATGGTGATGGAAGCGGTCACCGGTCAGGATTTTCGAGATATCATCCGCGAGCGGGTGCTCGCGCCATTGGGCCTGGCGGATGATATTTTCGTTGGCGTGCCAGAGGCGCTGCACGGGCGATGCGCCGACATGTACTACACCAAAGGCAACGAAATGCCGTATGACAACAGCGCCGAATTGCGTTTGGCCGGACTTCCGCATGGTGGCGGATTCGCGACGGCGCGCGGGCTTGCGGCGTTTTACCAGATGATGCTTGGCAAGGGACGGCTGGGGGACGCGCGCGTGTTCTCCCCGCGGCTTGTCGAATATGTCAGCCGCAATCACACTGGCGAACTCGGCGACGGCACCATGGGCGGCATTCCGATGCATCGCGGGCTTGGCCCGCATGTGCGCGGCACGTCGGATACCATCCGCGGTCTCGGGACCAACGCGCATCCCACCACATTCGGTCATGGCGGGGCCGGAACGTCGTACTCCTGGGCCGATCCGGCGAGCGGGGTGTCGTTCACATATCTCACGAATAACGTGGTGCCGGATCCATTCCACAGCGCTCGGCTGGACCGGGTGTCCAACCTCGTTCACGCCTCGATCGACTGAACGGAATTTCAGATCTGAGCTGCCGCCAACGCGCGATCGACGGCGGCGGGCTCATGCGCGATAACCAGCAGCAGGACGCGCGCCGCTTGTTCCGGCGTGCGCCGCCGCTGTTCCCAATCGCGGACGGCGGCCAGGCCGAAGCCGAAACGTTTGGCGAAAGCCTCCTGGCTGAGCCCAAGGCCGGCGCGGATGGCGCGAACATCGACACTGTCCGGCACATGAAGGACAAATCCGGCGTTGCCCTCGCCCCGCGCGAAGGCCCGCGCCGCGCGAACGCTGGAGAGAATGCGGCTACCGGCCCTGGACATGACAGCTTATACCAACTGACCTAACCATTGACTCTCCGGCGGCCACAACCGTCATGGTCGGCGGAGGCCGGCCATCCACGACTTTCGCGATGATACAAAGT
>JAYWAX010000699.1:0-2908 GCA_043782125.1 Acetobacteraceae bacterium
CGTCCATTTCCGCATCGGCCGGCAAGAGGTCCAGGCGACGCGCGACGTGGCCTTTTCCATCCAACCGGGCGAACGAGTCGGCATCGTCGGTGAAAGCGGCTGCGGCAAAACCGTCACCGGCCTCGCCCTTTTGGGCCTGCTGCCACGCGCCACCAGTCGCGTCGAAGGCACCGCCATGTTCGAAGGCCAGAACCTCATCGGCCTCGCCCCCGGCCGTCTTCGCCGCGTCCGCGGCCGGAAAATCGGCATGATCTTCCAGGAACCCATGAGCGCCCTGGACCCGGTTTTCACCGTCGGCTCCCAGATCGGCGAAACCATCCGCGTTCATTTCGGTGCCAGCCGCGAGGAGGCCCGCACCCGCGCCATCGCCGCTTTGGCCAATGTCGGCATTTCCAGTCCGGAACGGGTCCACGACGCCTACCCTCACCAGCTTTCCGGCGGCATGCGCCAACGCGTCATGATCGCCATCGCGTTGGTCTGCGAGCCTAAACTTCTCATCGCGGACGAACCCACGACCGCGCTCGATGTCACTATCCAAGCCCAGATCATCGATCTTCTGCTGGATCTGTCCGCCCGCACCGGCACCGCGCTTCTGTTCATATCGCACGATCTTGGTGTGATCGCCGAAACCTGCACCCGGATGATCACGATGTACGCGGGCGAGGTCGTCGAAGACGCGCCCGTCGATGCCGCCCTGGTCCGTCCCCGCCACCCCTATACCTCCGGTTTGTTGCGCTCGTTACCACGGCTTTCCCCGCGCGGCGCCGCGTTGCCGTCCATCTTCGGCCGGGTTCCCTCTTTGCGCGACATGCCCGCCGGCTGCCGTTTCGCGGCCCGCTGCGCCCATGCTCAACCCGCCTGCGACGCCCCGCAAGCGATGGGAATGGCCGCGCCAAACCACCTGGTCCGCTGTGCCAGACACGCTGTGCTCGATCTGCCCGGCGCCCTGACGGAGTTGGAACGAGTCGCATGACGCAACCTATTATCGCCGTCGAAAATCTCCGGATTTTGTTCCCGACCCGGGACCGTAAGGAAACCGTCAAAGCGGTCGATGGCGTCAGTTTCGCTGTCCAACCCGGCGAAACCTTCGGCATCATCGGTGAATCCGGTTCCGGCAAATCCACGTTGGGCCGCGCCGTCGTCTGCCTGCTGAAACCCACCGAAGGCCGCGTTCTGCACAACGGCAGCAATCCGCATGAATTATCGGCCGCCGAACTCCGCCGCCAGCGCCGCGCGTTCCAAATCGTGTTCCAGGACCCGAACGCCGCCCTGAACCCGCGCATGACCATCTTGCGTTCCGTGCGAGAGCCCCTGGACATCGCGAACAGCATACCGTCCTCGGACCGCGACCGGATCGCCCTCGAAATGCTCGACCGGGTCGGCATGGCGCCGGAATTCGCCCGCCGCTACCCGCACGAACTCTCCGGCGGCCAGAAACAACGCGTCAATATCGCCCGCGTTCTGACTGTACGCCCGAAACTCATCGTTTGCGACGAGGTGGTGGCCGCGCTGGATGTATCCATTCGTGCGGGCATCTTGAACCTGTTCGCCGACCTGCAACGCGAATTCGGCCTTACTTACTTGTTCATCACCCACGATCTGGGTGTTGTCTCCCACGTCAGCTCCCGCATCGCGGTGATGTATCTCGGCCGCTTCATGGAACTCGGCTCGCCCGAGGCCTTGGTTTCCCGCCCCTACCATCCGTACACCGAAGCTCTGATGTCGGCGGAACCCGTCCCGCTGCCGGCGTCGATGCGCACCGGACAACGCATTATTCTCACCGGCGAAATCCCCAGCCCCACCAACCCGCCTTCCGGCTGCCGGTTTCGGACAAGATGCCCCAAATCCCGGGATATCTGTGCGACCGAGACACCGGAATGGCGGGAAATGGAACCCGGACATTTCGCCGCCTGCCACTTCGCCGTCCCTCGGCCATGACGAACGGAATCGAAACAATGTTAACTCGCACCGAAATCGACCGTCGCGCGTTCCTGGCCGTTCTGGCCGCTGGGGCCACCATGTCCGGCACCGCCAGCGCCGCACCGCGAAAAGGCGGCGTTCTGCGAGTCTCCGCCTGGACCAACCCAACGACGCTCGACCCCACCACCGGCAGCGGCGGTTCCGATCACATATTTCTCTATACGATGTTCGATTCCCTCGTCGCCTTCGATTACGCCACCCTGGAACCGAAACCTGGGCTTGCACTGTCATGGTCGTATCCCGATCCCCTGAGCTTCGTGCTGAACCTCCGTCCCGGCATCGTGTTCCACGACGATACACCCTGCGACGCCGACGCGGTGAAATTCAACCTCGACCGCATCCGCGAAGACCCGCGCTCCAACGTCAAGCCCGACCTTGCCACGGTCGCGTCCGTCGCGGTCACCGGCGCGCTACAGGTCACGCTGAAACTCAGCCAACCCGACACCGCGTTGCCACTGATCCTCTCCGACCGCGCGGGCATGATGTGCTCCCCCACCGCCGTCAGGGCGCTGGGTAAAGACCACGATCGCAAACCCGTCGGCGCCGGACCCTGGAAATTCGTGAGCTGGCAGGACAGCGAAAAAATCGTGGTGACACGCCATGAAAAATACTGGGATCGGCAACGCCCTTATCTCGACGGGATCGAGTTTAACGTCATCCAGGAAGTCAACACCGGCCTCCGCTCCGTCATCGCCGGTCAGAACGATTTGGTTTACTATTTGTCGCCGCAGCAGAAGCCGGTTGTCGATCGTTCCAAAAATCTTGTCGCCGTGTCCGGGCCAACCCTTTATTGCGTGCAAATGTATATTAATTTTGGCCGCAAACCGATGAACGATGTCCGGGTCCGCCAGGCGATCAACTTCGCCATCGACCGCGAAGAATTCAACAAAGCCACCATGGCTGGGCTTGCCGAGCCCGCCACCCTGTC
>JAYWAX010000700.1:0-2901 GCA_043782125.1 Acetobacteraceae bacterium
GAATGGACGGCGGACACTTTACATGAAGGACGAGGGGTCGTTTTCGACGATCGTGGCGAATCGGATTTTGGTCAGGGTCGAGGGGCGCGGGGTGGCGGAGGCGACATTGAAGCAGTTTTTGACGGCGGTGGATTTCGCCGCCGTGGAGAAGGTTGGGAAGTAATTCCAACCGTCCGCGAGGATGACCCATCGCGCTTGCCTCTCCACGTCATGGCCCGGCCCGATCCGGCCACCGGGAGCTCAGGCGACGCCCAAAGATTAACGAATCGATCGGTCCAAACGATCCCGTCATGGTCCGCGAAGGCGGACCATCCACGCCTTTTGCCAATCCATCACCGCAAATCGTGGATGGTCTGCCTTCGCGGACCATGACGGGGTGTGGCGGCGCGTGCCTCAAATGCATGGGTGGCCGGGGAAGGCGGTGGACCGATGCATGGGCGACTGGGGAAAGCGGCGGGCTTGTCAGGCTTTGACGCGTTGCGCCTTGCGGCCCGGCGGATTTGGTTTCGCCGGTTCCGCCTGGGATTTTGCCCAGGTGTCGCGGAGGCCGGTGGTACGGTTGAAAACGGGGTGGGATGGGGTGCTGTCGCGGTCGCGGCAGAAATAGCCAAGGCGTTCGAATTGCACGGCCTGGCCGGGCGGGGCGGAGGCCAGAACCGGTTCCAGCAGGCAATTCGTCAGGACCTCCATCGAGGCCGGGTTCAGGTCGGCCATGACATCGCCGTCCGCGCCGGGGTCGGGGCGGGTGAACAAATGGTCGTAAAGCCGGACTTCCGCGGTCACCGCGTCCGCCGCGGAAACCCAGTGCATGGTGGCCTGAACCTTGCGGCCGTCGGGGGCGTTGCCGCCTTTGGTCGCGGGGTCGTAGGTGCAGCGCAGCGCCACGATTTCCCCATTCGGGCCACGATCGATGCCGGTGCAAGTGATGAAGTAGGCGTAACGAAGGCGGACTTCTTTGCCGGGAGACAGGCGGAAGAATTTTTTCGGCGGGTCTTCCATGAAATCGTCGGCTTCGATGTAGATTTCTCGGCTGAAGGTCACGGGACGTGTGCCCGCGGCGGGGTCGTCCGGATGGTTGATGGCCGGTAATTTTTCGGTCGAGCCTTCCGGGTAATTTTCGACGATCACCTTCAACGGCCGCAGCACGGCCATGCGGCGCGGCGCGGCGGGGTTCAACGTGTCGCGGATGGCGGCGTCGAGTTGCTGGACATCGACGGTGCTATAGGCGCGGGCGACGCCGATGCGGCGGACGAACTCTCGTAAGGCCGTGGCGGGCACACCGCGGCGGCGCATACCGGCCAGGGTTGGCATGCGCGGATCGTCCCAGCCTGAGACGTGTTTTTCCGAGACAAGGCGGGTCAGAATACGCTTCGACAGCACGGTGTAGGAAATGTTCAGGCGGGCGAATTCGTATTGCCGCGGGCGCGACGGCGCCGGGATGTTGTCCAGGAGCCAGTCGTAAAGCGGTTTGTGGTCCTCGAATTCCAGGGTGCAGATGGAATGGGTGATGTGTTCGATGGCGTCGGACTGGCCATGCGCGAAGTCGTAGGTGGGGTAGATGCGCCAGGCGTCGCCGGTCCGCGGATGATGCGCGTGCAAAATGCGATACAACACTGGGTCGCGCAGGTTCATGTTGCCTGACGCCATGTCGATTTTCGCGCGCAGCACGCGGGCGCCGTTGGGGAATTCGCCCGCGCGCATACGGCGGAACAAATCGAGGTTTTCCTCCGCCGAACGGGTGCGGAACGGGCTGTTCTGGCCGGGTTCGGTCAGCGTGCCGCGTTGGGCGCGCATCGACTCGGGCGCGGTGTCGTCGATATAGGCGTGGCCCGCGCGGATCAGGTGTTCGGCCCATAAATAGAGCTGTTCGAAATAATCGGAGGCGAAACAGAGGTTCTCGCCCCAGTCGAAGCCAAGCCAACGCACGTCCTGCTGGATGGCGTCGATGAATTCTTGTTCCTCTTTCACCGGGTTGGTGTCGTCGAAGCGCAAATGGCAGGCGCCGCCCATTTCGGCGGCGACGCCGAAGTTCAGGCAGATCGACTTGGCGTGGCCGATGTGCAGATAGCCGTTCGGTTCCGGCGGGAACCGGGTCACGACCTGTTGGGTGCGCCCGGACGCCAGGTCGGCGCGGACGATATCGCGGATGAAGTCGGTGGTCTCGGACATCGGGAGGTAACCCAAACTCAGTGCGCGGCCGGTCTACCGGTCGCGCAGCTTCGGGTCCAGCGTGTCGCGCAACGCGTCGCCGAAGAGGTTGATTCCCAGGACGGACAGCATGATCGCCACGCCCGGGAAAATCGCGATCCAGGGGGCGGTGGAGGCGTATTCCTCGGCGCCGCCTTGCAGCATCAGGCCCCAGGCCGGGACCGGCTCCTGCACGCCCAGTCCGAGGTAGGACAGGGACGCTTCGGCGAGGATGGCCTGGCCGACGAAGGCAGTGACCATGATGAGGAAGGGCGCCATCACGTTCGGCGACATGTGGCGCAGGATGATGCGGACATGGCTGTATCCCATGGCGCGGGCGGCGTCGACGTAGGGGACTTCCCGGATGACCAGTGCGGCGGAGCGGACGACCCGGGCGCAGCGCGGCACCAGGGGGATGGTGATGGCGATGATGACGTTGTGCACGCCGGTGCCGAAGATGGAGACGATGGCGAGTGCCATGATGATCAGGGGGAAAGCCATGACCACGTCGAAGACTCGTTGCAGGATCATGTCGGCGATGCCGCCGAAATAGGCACTGCCGACACCCAGGACCAAGCCCAGGGAGCCGCCGACGAGGGCCGAGGACAGTCCGACGATCAGGGCGGTGCGGGCGCCGAAGACGATGCGGCTGAGCAGGTCTCGGCCGAACTGGTCGGTGCCCAGGAGATGGGTGAGCGAGGGGGGCTCGGTCAT
>JAYWAX010000701.1:0-8017 GCA_043782125.1 Acetobacteraceae bacterium
GAACGAACGGCCCGAGGAAGCCACGGCGTTCCTGGCCACGGCCAGCCGGCTGCATCCAGATTCCTGGAACATCTGGCGGCAGGCGGCGGACAAGAACGAGACCGGTCTCGCGTCCGGTCAGGTCTTCTGGGACCGCGTGCAGAACCTGGGGGATCGGCCGTACTACCCGCCACCGGACCTGCCGGGGTTCTGACCCCGAAACGATGCCCCCCTGGCTGGAAAGCCAGGGGGGAGGCACTGTTCGCATCGCGAGGACGGCCGCCCTCGTCAGCGTTCGCCTCGACAGAACCACCGCGCGCGGCAGAAAGCCACCGCCCGCCCGGCCTTATCCCAGCCCCTGCGGGTCAGCCGTGCGGCCAGGAAAAGCGGATCGAGCCGTCGCGCAAACCCGCCAGCACGACCTCGATGCCACCGGAACGGATCATCCACTCCAGCCGGTAATCGCGATATTCCCGCACCTTCGCGCCGGAACGAAAGGCCTCGACCGTCGCCGGCATGCGCGCCGCGCCGGCCGCGTATTCCGCGAAGGTGGCGACGATGGACGGCCGTTCCAGCAGGCGCCGGTACCAAGCCGCGAGCGGACTGTCCGATGCCGGGCCCATCCCATTCAGAACGGAACGGTGCAGCAACGGCGCCACCGCCACGTCGGCCCACCCAAACGCGGTCCCGCCGAACCAGGCCCCATCGCCCAACCGCCCAGAGAGCCAGTCCTGCAACACCGCCGTTTGCCGTGCGATCGCCGACCGCAATGTATCCGCGAGTTCACCGGTGGCGCGGCCGAACGCCGTCACCTCGCCATACCCCCAGGTCACCGCTTCGTACTGGGTATCGCAGACATCCTCTGTCATTCGCGCCACGGCACGCGCTTCCGGCGAGCGTGGCAGCAAGGGCGGGTCCGGCCAGCGCTCCTCGATATATTCCAGGATGATGGTCGAATCGAAGATATGCGTCGCGCCATCGACCAGCAGCGGCACCTGCGCGCGCGGGTTGCCGATGCCGAATGGCCCGTCGGTGCGCCCGGTGCCCGGTGATTCCGGCGTTTGAACGTCGAAGGGGATGGATTTCTCCCGCAGCGCGATCTTGATCTTTTGGGCATAGGGCGAACCCGGCGCCTCATAGAGCAGCATGGGAGGAATCCTGTCTGTGATTATGCGGTTTCATACACAGTCGCGGCGGGGGTTGCCGAGGGGGGGGCAATACACAGCCGCGCGGCGGGCCGTTTCAGCCACTCTTGCGGGCGGCGCGCCTCCTACCTAGGATCGAGAAAACCACGGCAACAGGAGAGTCCACGATGCCTCAATCGCAGGGTACCAGATTTACCGCCGATCCCCTGACCTTCATCGTCAGGCATCAATTATGGGATGCCAACGTCGAAGATCATACAGACCAGGGGATCTCCATCGAAGTCGCCGCCGATGTGGGCGGCGCGGCGACCACCTTGCTGCGCTTCAATTGCTTCGATATCGAAAGAAGCTATGTCTACGGCCCGGAAAATCCCGAACTGACCACCGATGGCCGCGTCGGCGGCGGCATGGGCGTGCATTGCCGCATGGACCCGATCGTCGACGGCAATCCCATCGGCTGGACCGTCCGCATCCTGAGCCAAAAACTCCCGAAAATGCTGGAACGTGCCGGCTATAAGGACGTCGCGGCGGCGACCGATCTCGACGCGGTGCGCGGCCTTCTGCCCGAGGTCGAAGCCTGCGCCAGGGAAACCTTCATCGCCAAGCGGAACACGGTCAAACATAACCGTGGCACGGACATCTTCGAAGCCGGCAACATCCGGTTCGGCCTGGAAATGCGGCGTCAGCGCAATGGCGACGGCGGCCTCGCGATCCACGTACTGGGCGACGTCGGGGGGTCGAAGGGCAAGACATACGTCGAAGAAACGGAACTGCTGGCGTTCGACTGTTTCTGGACCGGCGCGCATTACCATTACGGTCCGCGCAACAAGAACCACCGGATCAACTGGGACATGACGATTATCGACGATCCGCTGGAATGGACGCTGGAGCAGATCGAGAACCGCAAGCTTGGCGCGATGATCGACCGCGCCGGTTACCCGGGCATCGCCGCCGACCTGGACACGGACAAAATCGCCGCTGTCCTGCCGTCGCTGAAAAAGCGCGCCTTCGAAATGTACGAAGAAGGCGAGCGGCTGACCGGACATAAGGGCCTGCCGCTTGAATTCACCCCGAACATGGCCGCCGAATAAACTGACGCGAAGCCGGTGGAGGGTTGCGATACCCTCCACCGGCGCAACGCCTGAAATGCGTTACCCAATGTCGCTCGTTTCGTGCGACGGGCTTATTTGAAGTCCGCCTTTTTATAGACCTTTAAGGTCGTCGTATCGCCGATCGCCGCGATCTGGTTGGACAGGGTGTCGCCCACGTCCCCATTCTGGTTCAGTTGCACCAGCTTGCCATTTTTCCAGATCACCGCGAACGGCGTGAACGACATCACGTTTTCCGCCATGAACACCGACAGCGCGTTCTTGCCGGTGTTAACCCCGCCGCCGGCGTATTTCACCTTCGACGCCGTGCTGAAGTCGTTCAGATATCCCGCATATCTGGAATTCGCCATGCCATTCAGCCCAAAGCCCTGCACGGCCAGCTCCGCCAGTCCCGCATTATCGCGCAAAGCCCGCGCGACCGGAATATGGTGCCCCGCCAGCATCGCCGCGCTTTGCGGAAGATTGAGCGCGGCGGCGACGATCGAGATGGCGCCCGCCTCGGCGTCCAGGACGCGCTGCGTGTCTTCGCGATACGTTTGCTGCGCGGCCGCGCCGAGTTTGGTCAGACCGGTGGCTTCGAAGACCGCTTCCGCGTTGCCCTCCTGGCGTTGCGTCTCAGACAGAGCACCCGCGTTGCCTGCCAGCATCTGGGCGTAATACCCCGTCCACTCCGCCGCCAGATTGGCCGTGTGGTAAAGTCCGCTGGTATCCGCGATCCAGGTATGGCCGTTCGCGAGCAAAACGGTCGAAATTGTCTGGCCGGTCAGCGTCAAAACCTTGCCCGCAGGCGCGGACACAGCGGCAATCGGCGCGGCGGCGATGGGCTTCGCGCCGGGGATCGCGACAGCCGGGCCGGACGCGACGGGATTGGCGCTGAAATCGCCCGCCACGAAAACCTGATGGAACATCGCGTTGTTCAGCGCGGTTGCGGCCTGCACCACGGTCGCCGCGCCGTTCCCCCACATGTCCAACTGTTCCCAGTGCCCATTCTGGAACGCGGTCGCGAACGCCAGATTGGAAACCACGTTGGCGAAGGCATAGGGCAGCGCCAGCGTGGCGTTGCCAGCGCCGCCGCCCACGAAATAAGTCGACCAATCCGCCGTACTCATGAAATCCGCATACGCGCCGCGGTACCGCACAGACGGCGGGCTGGCGACGCCATGGCCCTGCAACGAGAACTCCGCCAGCACCGCGTCGGACTGGATGGTGGTGCCGAGCCGCAGATAACTCGCCTCGGTCAGCGTCGCCGTAGGGTCGATACCGAAGACCGTCTTGTCCGTTTGCATCGCCGCACCGATCGCGTCGATCTGGCGCTGCACGTCCTCGCGCTGCGCGGCTTCCTTCGCGGCGCCCATCCATTGATTGTTAATGGCGGTGTTCTCGAAGAACGCCTCGGCGTTGGCTTCCAGCAACTGAGTCGCGGTCAGCCCGCCGCCCTGACCGGCCAGCACGGTCTGGTAATACCCGCGCCACTCCATCCCCAGATTGGCCGTTGTGTGAAACAAACCATTCGCATCCGCAGTCCAGACATGACCGCCGATCGTCTGAGTCCCCGCAATCGTGTCGCCGTACAGTGTCGTCACGGTCGCGGGCGGCACGGGCGGCGCCGGCCGCGGTTCCTTGCCCGGCGTCAGGAAGTCCGCCTGCGTCAGGATACGTCCGAATAACGACTGATTGAACCCCGCCACCGCCGCCAGCGCCGTACTTTCGGCGTTGCCATTCTGATTGAGCTGCGTCAGTTCGCCATTCCGCGCCACGGTCGCGAAGGGCTGATGGGTCATGATAATATCGTCGAAGAAGTCCGGCACCGCCCGTTCGCCGGTGTCCTGCCCGCCCCCCACATACAGCGTCCGGTTGTCGATGTTGTGCTGAAAATCGTTGGTATAACCGTTGTATTTCGTGACCCCGGCGACATACGGATTGTTCAACCCATGCCCCTGGATCGCCAGTTCCTCCAGCCCAGAATTCGACTGCAACGCATGCTCGATCGCCAGCTCGTTCGCAACGGTCAGCGGACCCGCGACATTTCCATTCGCATCCATCAGCCCAAGCGAGGTCATGACAGCCGCCACCGCATCCATTTCCCGCTGCACATCCGCGCGGTCGATCGCCTGCTGGCCCTCGCCCTGCTGGCTGAGCCCGGTATTCTCGAATACCGCCTCCGCCTGGGCTTCCCAATGCTGGAACGTCGTCAGGGGACCGCCGGCGAGCGCGGTCCGATAGGCATCGTACCATCTTAAAGTCAGGTCGGCCGTCGTCTGGTACCGCCCTTGCGCGTCAGCGACCCAGGTGTCTCCATTCGCGACGATGGTGGTGGAAACAACAAATCCTCCCAACGACAGCATCTGGTTGGCGCCAGCGGCCGGACCGGCATGCGGCACCGCCGTGGCCATGGCGGGCGTGACCCAAACAACCGGCCCGCTGGCCGTCGCGACCTTGCCGAAATCCCCCGCGACGAAGACCCGCTGGAACATCGCCTCGTTCGCGCCAGACACGGCGTTGGTCAACGCGTCCTCGTTATTGGCGTTCTGATTAAGCTGCGTCAGCGCGCCGTTGGTGGACACCGTCGGGAACGGGATATGCGTCATGATGACGTCGTCGAAGAAGGCAGAGATCGCCTTCTCGCCATTGTCCAGCCCGCTGCCCACGAAATACGTCGTATTGTCCGAGTTGTTCTGGAAATCGTTCGTATACCCGTTGTATTTCGGCTGCGACGGGCTGTTGAGCCCATGCCCCTGCATCGCCAGCTCTTCCAACGCCGTGTTGTTTTGAAGCGCCGTTTCGATATTCAGATAGTCCTGATTGTTCAGCAAAGCCGAGCCCAGACCCAGGGACGACATCGTCGCCGCGATCGCATCGAATTCCCTCTGGGCGTCCTCGCGGAAACTCTGCTGCTTCGCCGCGTTATAGGTTTTGGTGTTCGCAAGCCCGGTGTTTTCGAACACGGCTTCGGCGTTGCCTTCCAGCCGCTGGATCGCGGTCAGGCTGGCGCCATTGCCCGCGAGCATGGTCTGGTAATACCCGGCCCATTCCGTCTGGAGATTGGTCTCCGTGTGGAACTTCCCGTCGGTGCCCACGGTCCAGACATGGCCGTTGGCGGTCATGCTGGCGGCGATGGTCGCGCCAAAAAAGGTCGTTTCGGTCCCCGCCGGTTGTTCGGTGGGCGTATTGCCAACCGCCTGAGGATTCCCCGGCACGTTGAAATCCGCTTTGGTCAGCACCTGCGTAAACATTGAGGCATTCAGCGCCTCGACCTGCGCCTGAACCGTTTCCTCCGTGGCGCCATTCTGATTGAGTTGAATGATTTCGCCGTTCTGCGCGATGGTCGGAAACAACACATGTGTCAGCAGATTATCGTCGAGGAAGTCCGCGATCGCGCGCTCCCCGGCGTCCTGCCCGGAACCGGCATAAAGCGTCTTGTTGTCGACGACGTTCTGGATGTCGTTGGTGTAACCGGCATATTTCGTCTGCGCGAAGCCATTCAGGCCGTGCCCCTGCACGCCCAGTTCCTCCAACGCTGCATTGGCGGGGTCGTTTTGCAAGGCCTGTTCCAGCGCCAGAAACCCCGCCTGGGTCAGCGGCGCCGACCCCAGGCCCAGTTGGGTCATGACGGCGGACAACGCGTCGATTTCGCGCTGAATGTCCATCCGGTCGTAACGCATCTGGGTGGCATTGGTCAGGGCGACCCTGGCGAGCCCGGTGTTTTCGAACAAGGCCTCGACATTGCCTTCCAGCCGTTGCGTCGGGGCCAGGCTGGCGCCGTTGCCGTTCAGCATTTGCTGGTAATAGCCCTTCCACTCCGCCCCGAGATTGGCGTTGGTGACGAACAGCCCGTTGGGATCGGCAGTCCAGATATGGCCATTGACGACCTGGGTCGTCGAAATCGCCACCCCGAACAGGGTGTACATTGTTCCCGCGGGCGCGGGCGGCACCGGCGCGTCGGGAGGCGCCGCGACGGTGGACGACGCCGTGCCCGGAACCAGCGAGAAATCGGCCGCAGTCAGTACTTTCTGCGCACCAAACAGATCCAGCGCCCCGGTAGCATCGGCCAGCGTGTCCTCTGACGCGCCATTCTGATTTAACTGCTCCAGATGCCCGTTCTGCGCCACGGTGGGGAATGGTAAATGCGACAGAAGCGCGTCGTCGAACAAATTCGGAACCGCCGTCTGGTTGTTGTCCAGCCCGCCGCCGACATAAAGCGTCGCATTGTCGGTGTTGTTTTGAAAATCGTTGGTATAGCCGTTATACTTCGGCGAGGACGGGCTGTTCAGCCCGTGCCCCTGCATCGCCAGTTCCTGAAGCGTCGCGCTGGACCGGATCGTGTTCTCGATCGACAAGTACTGCTGAGTCGTCAGCGGCGCCTTCGCATCCAGCCCAAGCTGGGTCCAGGCCACCCCCACCGCGTCCCATTCCCGCTGCCAATCCATCCGGTCGCGCGCCTGCGTGGCGGTGTCGAGTTTGGCCAGCCCGGTATGCTCGAACACGGCTTCGGCATTGCCTTCCAGCCGCTGGATGAAACTCAGCGTGTCGGCGTGTCCCGCCATCATCGTGTCGTAATACGTCTTCCACTCCGTCGCCAGGTCGGCGGCGGTGACGAACAGGCCGCTCGCATTGGCGGTCCACACATGGGCGGTGTTCGAAAACACGGCGGGGATCGTCGCCCCAAAGAACGTCGTTTCCTGGCTGAGCGGGCTGCCCAGAGGTGTCGTCGAATCCGTCACGTATATTCTCCCCAAAAAATGGCCGGCCCGTCGCCTCCCCGGGCGGCGGGCCGCTGGCAACGAAACCATCGTGGGATAAAAGTTACCGCGTCACTTCGATCCTGTCGATTTAAAAGATTGTCGAGACATGAATATTCGAAGACACGATCCAAATTCGATCCTGGTATCGAAAATAAAATAGGTTCGGCCGATGCGGGCGCCCAGACTGCCTATGTCAGCAAAGCCGCGACCGCATCGACAAACACCTGGCACCCCAGAACCAGGTCTTCATCGCTGGTATCCTCGCTGAAATGGTGGCTGATCCCGCCAATGCTCGGGACGAACATCATCCCCGCCGGCATGATCCCCGACAGAATCTGCGCGTCATGACCCGCCCCACTGGGCATGTGCTGGACTTTCCCCGGCGCGTGCCGGGCCGCCGAGGCCGCGATCGCCGCCTGAAACCGGGGATCCATCGCCGCCGGCGCCGTCGTCCCGGTCCGGATCGCCGTCACCCGGCACGGCCCGAGATCCGCCGCCGCGATCAGCGCCGAAAGTTCCGCGTCCAAGGCCTCAAGGATCGCAGCTTCGGTATCGCGGAACTGAAACACCATCTCCGCCTTTCCCGGCACAATACTGGGCGATCCCGGATCGAGCGCGATCTGCCCCGTCGTCCAGACCGTTCTTTCGTGCGCGATCGCCGGAAACCGGTCCGCGATGGCCGCCGCCAGCTTGACCAGAGCCACCCCCGCGTCCTTGCGCCGCGCCATTTGCGTCGTGCCCGCGTGGTTTTGCGCGCCCTCGAACACAATCCGGAACCGGCGGCTGCCGACGATGGCCGTCACAACCCCGATCCGGTCGCCGCGCAATTCCAACTCCGCACCTTGTTCGATATGCGCTTCCAGGAACCCGATGTAGCGGCCCAAATCCGCGCGCACCCGAGGCCGGTCCGCCAGCCCAGAGGCCGCCAGCGCCTCGCGCAGCGGCATATCGTCGCCCCGGCGGCGCGACTGGTCGATGTCCGCCTCTGTCAGCGTTCCGCAAAACGACCGGCTGCCGTGGAACGCGCCAAACCACCCTTCCT
>JAYWAX010000702.1:0-2892 GCA_043782125.1 Acetobacteraceae bacterium
GTTGGCCAACGGCGGCCACCGCCGTCCACCCCGGGACATTGCACACGCGGCGGAGTGGAATTCGTGACCCTCGGGTGTCAATCGGCGTTGAAAATTGACCCACCATCGGCGTCCAAAACTGACCCACCCTGAAGGTGCTATTTCAGGTCGTCCCTGGGGCGGGATCGCCAACGATGCTTTCCGGTTCGGCTGGCGAGCCTGCTTTCCCGTCCCGGCCTGACGATGTCCAGGCCGCGGTGCGGAGCGGAGGGGAAGAGAGGAGCGGAGCCACCCGGAGCCACGCGCAGCGCGCCCTTCAGCGCGAGCATGGCGAGGCTGGCGAGCACCGGACCTTCCCCGGAGCGAGCACCGTGGCACACTGCCAGAGAGCCGGGTGATCAGGCGCGGTTTCTGAGCCGCCAGCTGTCGTTGCCGGTTTCGACGATATCGCAATGATGCGTCAGGCGGTCGAGAAGCGCGGCGGTCATTTTCGGATCGCCGAACACGCTGGGCCATTCGCCAAAAGCCAGGTTCGTCGTCACGATCACCGAGGTCCGCTCATAAAGGCGGCTGACCGTGTGGAACAGAAGCTGGCCGCCCGCCTGGGCGAATGGCAGATAACCCAGTTCGTCGAGAACAACGAAGTCCAGGCGCGTGAGATAATCGGCGAGACGACGCTCACGTCCGGCCCGAGCCTCGGCCTCGAGCCGGTTGACCAGATCGACGGTATTGAAGAACCGGCCACGCGATCCGCCTCGTATGCAGCTTCGCGCGATGGCAACCGCCAGATGGGTTTTGCCAGTGCCGGTGCCGCCAACAAGCACGACATTGCGCTGTTGCGTGAGGAAGCCGCCACCGGCCAGATCGCGGATAAGACTTTCGTTGACGGGCGTGTCCTTGAACGCGAAGCCGTCGAGATCCCGGGCGAACGGGAGTTTGGCCGCGGCCAACTGGTATTTCAGCGAGCGCGCCTGTTTTTCCGAGATCTCCGCCTTGAGCAACTCGCCCGCGAAGCGTTGCGGTTCATGCTGACGTTTGACTGCGGTGGCGACGATCTCGTCGTAAGCGTTCTTCATTCCAAAAAGCTTCAGGGTGCCCATCAGGGCGAGGACTTCGGTTCGTTCCATGCTCATGTGCTCCTGAGTCGATCGTATTTGGCGCAATCCGCGGCCGGGGCCTCCCGGAGTGCCAGCGCATCCGGGGTTGGGATTGCCGCCGCGGGCCCTGGATCGCGGCGGCGGGCGAGGATGTTGAGAATCAAGTCCGACGAATGAACGCCGTCGGCCATGGCCTGGGCACAGGCGGCGGCAACCGCGGGCAATCCATCGGTGAGGACGGCGGCCAGAATGGCGACCATCTGGCGGTCGCCGTCATCGGACCCGGTGAGTTTGCGCCGCACCTGTTCAAGCGCTGGCGGCAGCACCCAGTCCTTGAATGGCGCGCCGTTGCGAAGAGCTCCGGGTTTACGCGCCAGCACCGGAACGTAATGCCAGGGATCGTACGCGATCTCGCCGCGGGCAAAGCGGCGGGCGTGTTCCGCGACGACACGCCCATCCTGGCGGACCACCACGCGATCGGCGTAAGCCGCGATCTCCACCGGCCGGCCAACCGCGCTGGCGTTGACCGAGTATTTGTTGTTGTCGAAGCGGACGAGGCAGGTCTTCGACACCGAGGCCGGCAGTGCGTGGAAGCCGTCGAAGCCGCCGCGGTATGGGACGAGGTTCGGCCGTTCCTCCTCGAACGCCTCCCATACCGTCTGCTCCGGCCGTTCCGGATGGGGATGCACCCTGGCATAAGCGACGCATTTGTCGGTCAGCCAGGCGTTCATCTCGTCATAGGTTTTGAAGCGCAATCGCGGCGTGAAAAAGCGCTCCCGCACCAGACCCACCTGGTTCTCGACCTGGCCCTTCTCCCAGCCCGACGCCGGGGTACACGCTACCGGGTCAACCAGATAATGGCCGCACATCTGCAAGAATCGGCGATTGTATTTCCGCTCCTTGCCAATAAAGATCGCGTCAACCGCGGTCTTCATGTTGTCGTAAATGCCGCGCGTACAGGCGCCCCTGAAAAAGGCGAAGGCCCGGTCATGGGCGTCGAACACCATCTCCTGGGACTCGCGCGGGTAAGCGCGAACGAACATCATCCGGCTGTGACAAAGCCGCGAATGCGCGACTTTTACCGTCGTGGTCACGCCGTTCATCACGACGATCTCATGGCTCCAGTCGAATTGGTAAGCTTCGCCCGGTGCGAACGACAGCGGCACGAAGGCCGCCGTGGTCCGGCTCGCGTGGTCCCGGCTCCAACTCCGCGCGTAGCGGCGGACGGCGTCGTAGCCGCCCTCGTAGCCCAGCGCCCTCAGCTCTTCGAACAGCCGGATCAGCGTCAGACGCTCGCGCACCGCCTTGCTGGCGTTCGCCACCAGCATCCGGTCGAGATCGGCCTTCCAACGGCCCAGCCTTGGCCGCGGTTGCCGCTCCCGATCATATGACGTTGACGTCTCGCCGGACCGCAGGACACGGCGAACCGTGTTGCGGGATAGGTTCAGGTCACGGGCGATCTCGCGGATCGACTTCCCCTTGACCAGATGATCGCGCCGTATCCGGCCAATCGTCTCCACAATCAGCATCTCCACCGCCTGCTTCCTGAGAAAGCAGGCAGCCCATGAGGAGCAGATTCAGAGGGTCAATTTTGGACGCCGATCCCCCCGAAAGGTGGGTCAAATTTGCAGGCCGAAACACATGCCACCATACCAGGCGATCTTGTCCAACACGGGGGCGTTGTAATCGCCCAGGACGGTCATCGGCCCGGCATAGGTGGCGGTGCGCGTGCCGGCGCGGCAGGCGTATTCCCATTGCGCTTCGGACGGCAGGATCAGGTCCAGGCCGGGGATCAGATCGTTGATCCGGGTCAGGA
>JAYWAX010000703.1:0-7999 GCA_043782125.1 Acetobacteraceae bacterium
GCGGCGCGCGCGCCGGCGGCGCCGCCTGCGCCCTTGGCCGCGCCGGCGGCCTCGCATCTGCGCGCCAGCCGGCCATTTCAGGCGGACGCGCCGCCGGCCTTGCCCCACCAAAACTTTCTGGCCGAACTGGGATTGGGCGCGCTCGTTGCACCGGCCGCGCCCGCAAACACCCTGACCATGCCGTCGATGACCTACGATAACGTCTGGGTACCCGGCCACGGTCCGGCGGCGCTGGGGACGTTCGTGACATCGGACCAATGTCTGGGGTGCCACACCGCCGGCGGCACCGGTTTGCAGTACGAAATGACCGCACCGGTGTTGGGCAGCGCCAGCCTGATGTTCAATTACTCGCCTTATGGCACCTGGCGCACCAGTCCAATGGGCCTCGCGGGCCGCGATCCGATTTTCTTCGCCATGCTGGCCAGCGAAACCCAAACCTTCCACCCAACCGCCGCGCCCCAGGTCCAGGGCATTTGTCTGGGCTGCCACGGCATCATGGGTGAGCGGCAGGCGCATATCGACCAAAGGCCCGGCGAGCCCGCGTGCCAGGAGTTTCTTCGCGAAACCCTGGACGCGGTGCCCTTTCCGGCGGGCGCGTACCCGGCGGCGCTGGCGCATTTCGGCGGGTTGGCGCGCGACGGCATATCCTGCGCGACATGCCACCGGATGGTGCTGGGGGCGGCAGATACCGCGCGTTATGCCAACCAGCCGCAAAACCGATGCGTTCAGCAGCGTCAGGCGCTGTTAAACCCGGACGCGACCGGCTTCGCGCGCACCTTCACCGGCAGTTTTTTTGTCGGACCACCGGACCGGATTTACGGCCCCTTCGCCGATCCGAAAACCAAACCGATGAACCACGCCTTGGGCAATATCCCCCAACATGGCAAGGCTTTGTCGACATCCGAAGCCTGCGGTACCTGTCATACCGTGCATCTGCCCATTCTGTCCGGCGGCAAAACCATCGGCCATGTATACGAGCAAACGACTTATCCGGAATGGGCGTTCAGCGCCTATCGGACCGGGACATCGCCCGACGGAAATCTACCGTTCGGGGCGGGCGCGACGCCGAAATCGTGTCAGGATTGCCACATGCCGAAGATCGGCGCGGACGGAAAACCCTTCGTCAGCAAGATCGCCAGTATTCAGGAACACAGCAATTTTCCGGCGGTGGAAAACGGTCTGCCCGCAGCCGATATCGACCTGCCGGTTCGTTCCGGGTTCGCCAAACACACTTTGGCCGGACTCAATGTTTTCCTCGTCCAGATCGCCAAACAATTCGATGCCATCCTGGGCATTCGCAAAAGCGACCCGATGCTGGGCGATTCGGGCGTTCCGCCGCTGGATCTGACGGAACAGGCGATGCTGGATCAGGCCAGCAACACGACGGCGTCGATCGGAGTGACCCAGGCCGCGATGGGAACGGACGGTTTGCGCGCGACGGTGACGGTTCTCAATAAAACTGGCCATAAATTTCCCTCTGGCGTCGGTTTCCGCCGCGCCTTTGTCGATTTCGCCGTGCGCGACGCGGCCGGGACCATCATCTGGGAATCCGGGCGCACCAACGGCGCGGGCGTGCTGATCGACCAAACCGGCAAACCCATCGCGGGCGAGTATTGGTGGAGCGAGGATTGCGCCAAAAGCCTTAACGCGCCCGGGAACAATCTGCATCAACCGCATTTCCGCGAGATTTCGCGTCAGGATCAAGTACAAATCTTTCAGGAACTGGTCACCGCGCCGCCTGTGCAGGGGCCCGCGCAATGCGGGTATTCGGCCCAGCCGATGGGGCAATTGACCACCAGCTTTCTGTCGATCTGCGCGCACCTGAAGGACAACCGGCTGCTGCCCGCCGGGTTCCTGCCATTGGAACAACGAGTCGCGATCGCCCGCGCCTTGGGCGCTGGTCCGGAAATGGCGGAGGAGACGGGCGCCGTGGCAGTGGGCGGCGACCCAGCCTATGTCTCCGGCGGCGGCGATACGTTCCAGTATCGAATTCCGGCCTCCGAACTGGGCGTCATACCGGCGTCCGTGACCGCGACGCTTTATTATCAGGCGGTGCCACCGTTCTTTTTACAGGATCGTTTTTGTACCGCGACAGGCGTCGATCGCGACCGGCTGCTGACGGTCACTGCCGGCCTGAACCTGACGGGGACGCGGGCGGCGAACTGGAAACTGGAGATGGTCGGCAGCGGCACAATCCCGGTCGGAACGTACTGAATTCGCGACGGCGATACCGATACCCCGCGGTAACTGCCCGCTGGTTGCGTTTCCGGCGGGTTGGAGGCAGTTTCCGGCCCTGACTCAGACCTTTGAATGGAAACGGAACCCATGGACGTCAATCAAAGCTCCACGATCTCGCAGGCTCAGGCGCTGAATTTAAGGTATGGCGACGGTGGCGAACCGGTCGCTGGTCCGTGGAACGAGGTTATCGCGACGCTGTTATCGCACCGCTCCGTCCGTGGATTTCTTCCGGATGCGCTGCCTGCGGGCACATTGGAAACGCTGGTCGCGGCCGGGCAATCGGCCTCCACCAGTTCCAACCTACAGACCTGGTCGGTGGTCGCGGTGACCGATCCCGCGACGAAGGCGGCGCTGGCGAAGATCGCCAATGGCCAGAAACATATCGAGCAGTGCCCGCTGTTCCTGGTGTGGCTGGCAGATGTGTCGCGCAACGAACGCCTTGGCGTCGCGGAAAACGTGACTCTGGAAACCATCCCGCATTTCGAGACCTATTTGGTCGCCGCCATTGACGCAGCGCTCGCCGCGCAAAATGCCACCGTCGCCGCCGAATCTCTGGGCTTATCGATGGTCTATATCGGCGCGCTGCGTAACGATCCGGTGGAGGTCGCCCGCCTGCTCAAGCTGCCGAAAGGCGCGATGGGCGTGTTCGGCATGTGCGTCGGTTATCCGTTGCCGACGGTGACGAACGAGGTCAAGCCGCGTTTGCCGCAATCCGCGATTCTTTACCACGGCACCTACGACACCGCGACCGAGGCTGCGGATCGCGCGGCTTACGACCAGCGGATGGCGGCGTTCTCCCAGCGTCACGAAATGACCCAGGACACCTGGACGAAGCGTGTCATTGGCCGGATGCGGACGCTCGCGGCCATGAGCGGGCGCGACAAGCTCGTGTCGATCCTGAATGGCATGGGTTTCCCGCTGCGCTGAGGCAAAGGCGTCCGGCGCGGGTTTTCGAACCGCGCCGGGCGGCCGGACGCATCCTGGATTTCAGGCGTTCGCCAAGCCATCGGTGTCTTGCGTCATGTTCGCCTGGGGTTGGAGCGCGACGGCGGCGCCAGTTCGGTACCGCCCCCGCGCCGCGTCAGTATTCGCCGCTCTTGAACGCCCGGCGCAGCCGTTCCGCGTCCGCGCCGGTGGGCTCCTCCCACGCCTCGCCGCGCCTGCGCAGCCCGCCGGTGAAATTCGGCGGACGTTTCGCGTTGAAGGCCTGGCGGCCTTCTTCGCCGTCGGTGGTGACCTGTATCAGCAGGTTGTTCATCATGTTTTGCACGTGCCAGGCCTGATCGGTCGGCAGGTCGCCGAAGCGCACGACGAATTCCTTCATCATCCGGACGGCCAAAGGCGGCATTTTGACCATGTGCCGGGCGTAACGTTCAGCGCGTTCCATCAATTGGGCGTGTGGCACGACCTCATTCACCAGGCCGATGCGCAGGGCTTCGGCGGCGTCGAAGGGTTCGTCCGTCAGCAGGATTTTCATCGCGTCGGCGTAACGCAATTGCTTCACCAGTAACGACGCGCCAGGACCGTTGCCAACCCAGCCCTGGGTTGTCAGCGCGAACTTGAATTTCGCGTTCTCGGCGCTGGCGATCCGGATGTCGGTGGAGGCCAGGAGGATATACATCCCCGCGCCCGCCGCCCATCCGTTCACGGCGGCAATGACCGGCTTCCAGACGCGCGGATAATGATCGCCGAACCGCCCATCGACGCCGGTTTTCTGCCCATGCACCGTGCCCGCGGGCGGCCAGAAAATCTTCTTCGTCCGAAGGTAGTCGCGTTCTTCCTCCGTGATGTCCGGACGTTTCGCCAGATTATGACCGCCGCAGAAATGCCTGTCGCCCGCACCGGTCAGGATCGCGCAGCGAATATCTGGATCTTCCCACATGTCGATCCAGGCCTCGCCGATTTCGTCCGAGGTCGCTTTGTCCAAAATATTCGCTTTTTCCGGGTTGTCGAGCGTGATGTACGCGACGCCATCGCGTTTTTCGTATTTCAGGGCCATCGATCTTTTCCTCTTTACTTGCGCGTTTCAGCGGACTTTTGTCGCTGGTCCGGATTTTCTCGTCAGGTCATGGCCGCCACCAGGGGCCGGTTTTATAAAGCCTGAGCCGCTTTCAGCACCGCCTCGGCATGACCGGCGACGCTGACCTTGCGCCAGATTTTTTTCACGATGCCGTCGGCGCCGACCAGGAACGTGCTGCGTTCCATGCCCATATACTTTCGCCCGTACATCGATTTCTCGACCCAGGTTCCGTATTTTTCCGCCACCGTTTTTGTCTCGTCGGACGCCAAGGGGAATTTCAGGTTGTATTTATCGGCGAATTTGTCGATCGGTTTGATTTTGTCGGGCGACACCCCGATCACGTCCAGCCCGATCGAGCCCAGTTGCGGCAGGGCCTCCTGGAATGCGCAGGCTTCCTTTACGCAGCCCGGCGTATCCGCCTTGGGATAAAAATAGAGCACGAACGGCTTGCCGTTCAGCGCCGCCAGGCTGACAATCCGTCCGCCGCTGGCCGGCATTTCGAACTCTGGCGCCGCGTCGCCTTCCTGAACACTCATGCGTCGATCTCCCCCTACGTGGATGGCGGGCAGACTGGCGCGGAAATCCGGCGAGTCAATCGCGCGGCCCAGGTTCGACGGATCGGGGTGGTTTCCCCAGCGGACCGAGGTAACGGACGAACGCCGCGCGGACCTGAACCGCCAACGCGTCGAGCTCCGCGCGCAGGCCTGGCAAATCGGCCGCGCCCATCGCCCGCAGCAGTGGCCGGGTGGAAGCGTCGGGCGGGATTTCCCCGGCGTCCCGCCCCACGGTAATCCGCAGCATGCCCTGCACCGTGCGCCAGGCGCGGTCCGCCCGGATCAGCAGCGCGGTGTCCGCCGGACCGACCACACCCGCCTGACCCAGCCGCCGGAGCGATTCTCGGGTCGTCTGGCTCAATACCCCCGGCTGCTCCGCCGCATGGAGCAATTGCAGTCCCTGGGCGATGAATTCGACCTCGATCTGTCCGCCTGGCCGGGCTTTCACGTCCCAGGGGCCGTCCGGGGGCAGGTCGCGCAGCATCCGCGTTCGCATCGCCGCCGCGTCGGCGCACACAGTCTCGGGGCGCCCGGTCCCGGCGTGTCCGGTATCGGCGCCGCCCGCGATGGCGGCCGCGACGGCCTCGGCCACTTTGGCGCGCAGGGCGGCGGGTCCGGCGATAACGCGGGCGCGGGTCAGCGACATCCGTTCCCACGTCCAGGCGTCGCGTTCGTGATACCGGCGGAAGCCTTCCAGCGACACCGCGACCGGGCCTTTGTTGCCCGACGGACGCAGCCGCATATCGACGTCGTACAGATGCCCCTCGACGCCGGGCGAGGTCAGCGCCGCGACATAGGCATGTGCCAGACGCACAAACCATTGGCTGACCGGCAGCGCGCGGGCACCGGGGGCGCGGCCGGGACGGCTTTCGGCGACCTCTGGCGGATGGTGGTAGATGAACATCAGGTCGAGGTCCGACCCGAACATCATTTCCTTCCCGCCCGCCTTACCCAAAGCGACGACCACCATGCCGCCACCCCGGACGCGGCCGAAGCGCGCGGTGAAATCGGCCAGCACCGGTATCAGCAGCGCCGTCAGCGCGGCATCTGCCATCGCGGTCCGGCGAAGTCCGGCGGCATCCACGTCCAGCCGCCCTTCCATCGTGGCGACGGAGATCGCGAAATCTTCCTCGCGCACCGCGCGGCTGGTGAGTTCGATCGCCTCCTCCAGCCCGCGCGCGTCGCGCAGGCGGCGGCGCAAGGCGGCGGGCGCGTCGTCTTCTTCCGGCGACAGCAGCCCTTCCAGCGCCGTGGCATTGGCGGCCAGGTGTTCGGACAAGCGGGGCGAGGCGCCGAGCACGGCCACGATGCGATCCATCAAAGCGGGGTTGCGCTGGATCAGCGACAACAGTTGCACGCCCGCCGGCTGGGCGCCGATGAAACGGTCGAAACGCGTAAATGTTTCGTCCGGATGCGGCTGCTGGCCGATGCGCCCGAGGATCGAGGGCAGCAACTGGTCCATCAGTTCGCGGGCGCGCCCGGAGCGCAACGCGCGGACATGGCCGGTCAACCAGGCGCGGACGCGGGCCACGATCCGTTCCGGCGCGCCGAACCCCATGGCACGCAACGCCGCGACCGTTCCAGCCGGCGACGGATCGTCGCCGCGGAAATCGAGGTTGGAGTCCGAAACGGTGTCGTAAAGCGGCGAGGGCAGCACCTCGAACACCGCCCGGTAATGGGTTCGGACCTGAGAGAGCTGGCGCAGCAGGTTCCGCGCGAAGGTCCTTGCGTCCGGCGAACCCAGGAACAGGGCGATCCGGGTCAGTTCCTCCGGCTTTTCCGGCAGGACATGAGTTTGCCGGTCGTTGACCATCTGGATGCGGTGCTCGACCTGGCGCAAGAAAGTGTAAGCCGTGGCCAGTTCGCGCGCGGCACGGCGCGGCACATGGCCCGCCTTCGTCAGAAGTTTCAGGGCGCCAAGCGTGGTGCGATCGCGCAGGGCGGGGTCGCGCCCGGCCCAGACGAGTTGCAGGGTCTGAACCAGGAACTCGATCTCGCGGATGCCGCCCTCGCCAAGCTTGACATTATGGCCTGCGATCCGCGCGACCGGGTCGGCGCCGTCGTTCAGGGCGCCACCCTTGTGCCGGTCGATGCGGCGTTTCATGGCCTGAATGTCGGCGACGGCAGCGAAATCCAGGCCGCGGCGCCAGACGAAGGGGCGGATCGCTTCCAGGAACGACCAGCCCAGGGCCAGATCGCCGGCGACGGGGCGCGCCTTGATCATCGCGGCGCGTTCCCAATTTTGCCCCATACTCTCGTAGTACGTGATAGCATTGCCAATGGCGATCGCGGGCGGTGTCGCCGCCGGATCGGGGCGCAGGCGCAAATCGGTGCGGAAGACGTATCCGCCGGCGTCCCGTGCCTCCATCAGGTTGACGAGGCCCCGCGCGACACGGGCGGCGAAACCGGCCATGGCGTGATCCCCGGTGCGTTCGGTATAAATCGGGGCCGCCGGGTCGTACAGCAGAACGAGGTCCACATCCGACGAATAATTCAACTCCCGCGCCCCGAGCTTTCCCATGCCGAGGACGGTGAACCCGCCGCCTGTGGCGGGGTTTTCGGGATCGGGCAATACCAGTTCGCCCGCGTCGTGCGCGGCGCGCAGCAGATGCGCGACCGACAGGCTGAGCGTTGCCTCCGCCAGCGCGGACAGCGCCTCGGTTACCTGTTCCAGCTTCCACAGGCCGCCGATATCGGCGAGTGCGCAGACCAACGCGACCTGGCGCTTGGCCTGACGCAAGGCCGCCGCGACCCGGTCCCGCCGCGCGTTGGGCTTTGTCCGGGCGAGGTCCGCCATCGCCGCCCCGACGGTCGCGTCCGCGCCCTCGGCCCGGAAGCGCAGGACCGCGCCTGCCTCTCGCAAAGCCAGATCGCTGAGATACGGACTGTTGCCGCCAATTCCCCGCAGCATCGCGGCGCCGTCCGGGATTGCGGCCAGACGCGCTTCCGCCCTGCCCAGGGCGGCGAACCGTTCCAACAGCCGTGCGGAGGCACCCTCGTCGAACGGTTCGGGCCAGCTTCCATGTGTCATCGCCTCGAAAGCTGGGCGCGATGACGGCGGCGGGTCAAGGGGCCAATGTTCGGGGTGCCGGCACGGCCCGGCGCACGGGGCCGTGCCGTAAGTGCGTCAGAATAAAATGCCGCGGGAGGAAATTCTCGCAGAAGAGCCATAGTGCACTCGTCATGG